>DATGJN010000049.1 GCA_035295165.1 bacterium | reverse complement strand
GCCTGCAGGTGGTCTGAGTACATCAACTGGATCTGGCCGCTCTGGTGCGTGGCCAGCTCGGCCTGCGCGTACGTCAGCTGATCGCGCGCGGTGAGCGCCTGCGGGAACTTGTCCGTGTACGCCTTATATGACCCCACACCGAACGCCGACCGGCGGACCGCCACGTAGCCGGACGCCTCGCTCCAGCGCGCGGCCTGCTCGGGCGCGGTCATCCACTGGATGAACAGCCACGCGGCCCGCTGGCGGTCGGCGGGGATGCCCTGAAAGATGTAAAAGTTCCCGCCGCCGGTGGGGGTCCCGTACGTCTTGTCCGCCGGCATGAACGCCGTCCCAAACGGGAACTTGGCGTTGTCGTGGATAAACGTGAGGCTCCCGGTCGAATGGTAAATCATCGCGAATTGCCCGCCGACGAACGCCGTGGGAAGCATTCCCCAGTCGGTGATGCCCGTGGGCTCAGCGCCCATCGTCTGCAGCCGCGACCAAAACGCCAGCGCGGCGTGTGTCGCGGGCGTGTCGAAGAACACCTGCGTCCCGTCCGGGTTCGCCAGACGCGCCTGGCCCGCCTCGATCACGAACCCCTGATAGAGCCAATAGGTGTTTCCCGACGTTGGAATCCCGACGCCCCACTGCGTCACGTGCCCGGACGCATCCTTGATCGTCAGCTTCTGCGCGTCCGCCGCCAGCTCGGTCCAGTTCTTGGGAGGCGTCCGGGGATCCAGTCCGGCCTTCCGAAACGCGTCTTGGTTGTAGTACACGATGATCGTGCTGCGTTGAAACGGAATGGAGTATGTCGTATTCCCGATCTGTGCGTTGCGCATGAACGCGCTGAAAAAGTCTGCACGGAACCGGTCACCGCCGGCCTGCTGAATGAAGCCGTCCAGCGGGATGATCGCGTGTAGGTCGAGCAGCGTGAACAGATCGGTGGAGAGCAGGACGGCCACGTCCGGAGGGGCCCCGCCCATCACTGCCGTCTGGACCTTCGCCATCGTTTGGTAGTAGTCGCCAGCAAACACGGGCGTCACGTGCGTGCCGGGATGGGCCATGTTGAAGTCATCCACCAGTCCGTTCATGATCTTGGCGAGCGGACCGGCGACTCCGATAGGATAGTAGAACTTCAGCTCCACAGCCGCGCCCGCGGACTGCGCCGTAAACACGGGGAACGCGAGCGCCGCGACCACCAGCAGCACCACCCACCGCTTCAACACAAACTCACCTCCGCACGACCGAAGGGCTGCTTACACTGCCGGCCCATTTCCGGCCGGTTCGGTCGATCTCCTGCGTGGTGTCTGGAACGTCGGCCACGGAGCCGAGCACGCTCCCCGCGACATCCCGGGTCGGGTCGGAGAATCGCGCGGGCCGCATCAGCTGACGTGTATCACGTCGTCGTTATCCCTCGACGATGTTCGGGGGATGGTGTCTCGATCATTGTTCGATCCTTCGTTGAACAACGCCCGATGACCGGGAACTGTCTCCCCTGTCCCGGCCGTGGTATGGACGGTCGCTGGGCGGGAACAATAGTGTGTGTAGGACTATCGCGGGGGGAGCACCGTCACCGCGCCGATCGCGCGGCACGCGAGGGTCCACGATGACGAACGTTCCACCCGGGCGTTCCGCCCAATCACCCCGATGCCCCGCTGGATCTCGAGATCCGCCGTGTCGCGCCCCGAGCAACCCTGTGCGCAGGCACGCCGCGTGGCTCCGCGCCAACCCGGCGCGTGCGGGGTCGCGCCCGTGGTGGAAAGGACCTGAGCGAGTACGATCCAAACGAGCGCAGACCAAGGAGGAGAGCGATGAATAAGCTCATCAGTGCATTGCTGGGTGTGACCCTGAGCGCCGTTGTGCTGACCGGCCCGGCGCTCGCGCAGACCCAGCAGCCGTCCAGTCCCTCTGTGCAGCCGGTGCCGCAGGATCAAACCCAGCCCACAACCCAGCCCGGCGACCAGAGCCAGCCGCTCATGCAACCCAGTGAGGGCCAAGCCACTGGGCCGAGCACGACAATGGACGGCGTGATCTCGAACATCCACGTCTTCAACTGCGGCCTCACGGGCGGAGCACAGTCCGCGTCGACGCAGGACTGCTGGGCCATGCTCCAGGTGACCTCGGCGCCCGCGCCGGTGGATCCGGGGGTCGAACAAGGCAACGCCGTGTCCGCGATCAACCCGGTGACGGTGTTCGTGATGCCCGGGGTATCGGTCTCGATGCACCACACCGGTGCGTCGGTGCCGGTGACATACTTGCAGAAGGGCGATGAGATAGACATCTCATACCAAGCGGCCGATTTCGGCAACGTCGCAACTGACCTGACGCTCGTGGCGCGCCTTGGTAGCGGGTTGGGCGGCTACTAAGTTGACCTCATACCCTCGCCCCGCGGGGCGGCGTGCGGACCTCCGACGCCGCCCCGCGGTTGTCTCTTCCCGTCCACCCCGAGAGACGAGCGATCGCTCCTACTTGGGCTTCCAGAGACCGAGCGCCGCGCCGGTGGGGTCGAGGATCACGCTGAACCAACCGGCGCCCATCACTTCCGTGACGTCTTTCATGACCGTGGCGCCGAGTGATTTGGCCTTCTGTGTCGCCGCGCCGATGTCGTCCACCTGCACATAGGCCAGCCATGCCGAAGGCGCGCCGGGAACGGGGTGTTTCATGATTCCACCGCCGGTGCCCTCGCCCACAGTGATCATCGTGTACCCCGCGCCCGCCATGTCGACGTCTTCCAGCTTCCACGCGAATAGCTCCCCGTAAAACGCCTTCGCTTTGGCGACATCGGTGGTGTTCAGTTCGACGTGCACGAACGGGTTTGCCATGACGATCAGCCTCCTCAGCGTGCGAGTGTGTACTTCGATGCCCTTCGATCTTAAGACGGCGGTCGCGGCCCAAAATCGACAGCGAGGGGTTGACCCTCGACGGAGCCGGTTTGCACGGTGGCCAGCTTTCGACGGATGAAACGCCGCTCGGGCTCGGTTCCGGCAAAATCCAGCGCGCGCAGGAAACACAGCGCCGCCTCGTTGGGGTGTCCCAGCCGACGATGGAACTCGCCCTCCGCGAGGTGCAGAAACGGGTATCGCGCGAGTTGGCCCTCCGCCGGAATCATCTTCAGGGCGTCGAGCCCCGCGGCAGGGCCGTGGACCTGCGCAACGGCGACCGCCCGATTGATCAGCACGACGAGCGTCGGCTGCCGCTCCCGCAGGAGATCGTAGAGGGACAGAATCTGCTCCCAGTTCGTCGTGGTAAACTGCTCCGTCGTGGCGTGGATCGCGGCGATTTCAGCCTGCAGGTGGTAGACCGTGAGGGTGTCCCCTCGTGCAGCCCGTCCGAGATGGCGCAAGCCCCGATCGATCATCGACCGGTCCCACAGACCGCGGTCCTGGTCTGCCAGGAGCAGCAGGTCGCCCGCCGCATCGGTCCGGGCCGGAAGGCGAGCCGCCTGAAACAACATCAACGCCAGGAGGGCGTGACATTGGGGCTGCGCGGTGACGGCGTGTCCGGCCAACAGGGTCGCCAGCCAGATGGCCTCCGCGCACAGGTCGTCCTTGATGAGGCGATCGCCCGTCGTGGCGGCGTAGCCTTCCGTGAAAAACAGATACAGCACCTCAAGCACCACGTCCAAGCGCTCGGAGACGTGCTCGGGACTCGGGACCTCGAAGCGAATCCCGCGTTCGCGAATCAGGCGTTTGGCGCGCACGAGCCGCTGAGCCACCGCGACCCCGGTCGACAGGAATGCGCGGGCGATCTCCTCGACGCCGAAGCCGCACACGACCTTCAGCGTCAGCGCGATGCTTGCGGAACGCGGGAGCGCGGGATGACAGCAGGCAAAGATGAGCGACAGCCGGTCGTCCACCATCTCGCCGGCGGACCGGTCAAGGTCGTCGACCGCCGTCGTCCGGGGCTCCAGGACGCCCGCGTCCGCCCACACGTCCGCCTCGTCCGCGAACAAGTGCAGCTTCCGCTCGCTCTTCAAGACGTCCAGCACGCGATTGCGAGCCACCCGCATGAGCCAGGCCTGCGGAACGTCCGGGATGCCCTTGAACGCCCACAGCCGAAGCGCCTGCATCATCGCGAACTGCACCGCGTCTTCGGCCAGGTCGAAGCGGTGTGCACCGAACACTCGTACAAGCCGGGACACCAGCCGCCCCACCTCATGGCGGAACAGGTGGTCGACCAGCTGGTTGATGCTCTCGGGGCGCCCGTCCATGGGATCCGGCGGTCACCGGTTCACGGCATCGACTTCGCGCACCTCAATCCGCTGCCCCTCGGCCAGGTGGGGACACGTCCGAGCGATGTCAACCGCCTCGTTGTAGTCGACCGCGTCGATCACGAAGAACCCGCCGAGCACCTCGTGCGCTTCACTGTACGGGCCGTCGGTGACCGTGACCGCGCCGCCTTGGACCCGCACGTGCCGGCCGCCGTCATCCGTGAGTTTTTCCCCGCCCCGCATCTTGTTGCGCTGGACGAGGCCGTCCCGCCACGCCGTGTACTTGGCGATGATCCGCTGGATGTCTTCGGGCGACAACTCGCCGTCCCGGGTAGGCGATTGGTACAGAAGCAGCAGAAACCGTGACATACTCGACCTCCTCCACCGAGGGTGCCTGTCGTCGGACCCCTACGGTGGCACCTGGGAGACGAATGACGCCGCTCAAACTCGACATCGCGTCGGGGCGCGCTGTCGCTAGCGGAACAAATCGCGAGATGGATCGCGAAGTAGCGTCGCCGCCCCGCCGTCGCCCCGCGGCACGGGCGCCCCCCGGATCAACACGACGGGGGTCCCTTCGTCGCACTGCCCCTGCAGCAAGGTGGCCGCACCCGCCAGTTCGTCCGCCACCGCCTCGACCGATGTGCGCATGGTGTAGCCGTACCGGTCCGGCCGCCCGACAAGGCTGAGGAGCGGCTCGAGCCCCGCCGCGCCGATGCAGACGCCGACCGCCCCCTCGCGGTGCGGACGGCCGTGGCTGTCGTTGATCACGACGGCCACCGACGCACCGAACGCGCCGCGCACGGCCTCGCGGATCGCCCTCGCCGACGCGTCCGGATCGCGAGGCAGCAGGCTCACGACCTCCGGCCCGATCCCGACGTTGCTGTGGTCCACGCCGGCGTTGGCGCAGATGAACCCGAGCCGGTGCTCGGTGATGAGCACGCCGCCGTGCACCCGCACCACCTGCTTCGACTCCCGGAGGATCACCTCGATCAGGCGCGGATCCTTTCCGCCCTCCCGGGCCAGGCGCGTCGCCTCCTCCCCGGGCGTGATGTCCGCCAGATCGACGATGCTGCCTTCCGCCTTGCTGACGACCTTCTGCGCGATCACCAGAACGTCGCCGTCTTCCGGCACGGGACCGTGCGTTCGCAGCACATCGACCAGCAGGTCCGGCAGCGACGCGCCGGGGAGCACGTCGGGAATGCCCTCGATCACCGTGAGCGTCGCGGAGGCGGTCACCCGTCGTTCCCCGTGGGCGTAAACGCCGGCGGCGACGCGGTGAACGTCGTCCCGTGTGCGCGGGCGCCGCCGGACGTCGCCATCAGAGCCCGGTGATGCGAACGCCCAGTTCGTGGCGGTGGGCCTTGCGCCCGGTCCCGATCAGGAGCGCGGTCAGACGTTCGAGCGTGTGGGTCTGGCGCAGCGCCCCAACGTCTACCCCGCGGGAGCCCAACGCAGTCGCGAGCTCCATCACCCGGGCCTTCGCCTGCGCGTCGTCGCCGCAGACGAGGATGTCGCAGTCCACCGGGCGGCCGAGATCCGCGAGCAGCGACGCAGGAACGGTGTGGAACGCCCCAATGACCCGTGCCTCCGGACCGAGCGCCCGCTGTGCCGCCTCGGCCGCGGACCCCTCGGGCAACTGAACGGCGTACGATGGATTCTTTTCGAGCGGCACGGTTACGTCGACGATGATCTTGCCGGCGACCGCGGGGGCGATGGCCGCGACCGTCTCCGCGTGGGCTGCGGCGGGCACCGTGATCACGACGATCTCCGCGGCGCGCGCCGCATCGACGTTCTCCTGAGCCTGGACAGCGGCGACCTTCCCGACCATGGCACGGACCTCGCGCGCCGCCGCCTCGGCACGGTCGAGCGACCGCGAACCGATGATGATCGGTATCCCGGCCGCGGCCCACCGGAGCGCGAGCCCGAGGCCTTGCCGTCCGGTTCCCCCGATCACCGCGATCGCCACTGCCGCCCCCTCTTGCGGACTTCCACGCCTGCGCCGCCGCACCGGGCGGGGACGGCGCCGTTCGCCCGATGCCTCCGGATCTCCCGCCGCGTCCTACGCTGGGACCGCGGTCGCGACCGTGTACCCGTCGAGCCGCAGATACCGCGCGGCCGCCGCACCGATCTGTTCGGGCGTCACCGACCGGATCAGGGACGGATACCGCAGCAGGTAGTCCAGGCCTAGCTCGAACAGCTCGATCTCGAGGAGCGCCTGCCCGATCCCGGCGTCCGTCTCCAGCCGGATCGCGAGCGAACCGACGAGATAGTCTCGCGCGTCCTCGAGCTCGCTGCCGCGAACCGGTTCGCGGTGGAGGCCCCCGATCTCACGGAGAATCCCGGCGATCGTGCGGTCAACGTTCTTCGGGTTCACGCCCGCGCGGACGGCCCAGGGTCCGGCCAGAAACCCAGCCTGGGCCTGGCTGTAGACGTAGTACGCGAGCCCTTCCTCGTCTCGAAGGGTCGCGCCGAGCCGGCCCATGAGGCCGAGACGTCCGAGGATCAGATCGGCCATCATCGCCGGGTAGTAGTCTGGACTTGTTCGGCTGAACCCCGGCACGCCGAGCACGATATCGGCCTGGGTCTTGCCCGGGATGGCGACCGTACTGCGCTGCACCGACGCCGCGGGGCCGGCCGGCGGCACCGGCGAAGCATCGACTGACGGCCCGGCCTGCCATCCGGCAAACGCCCCCTCGAGCCGCGCCACCGCCTCGGCGGCCTCGACATCGCCGACTACGGCCAGGACCGTGCCGTGCGGACGGTACCACCGCCGGTGGAAATCCGCGAGCTGGTCCCGGGTGAGCGCAGCCACGGTCTCTTCCTCCCCCTCAAGAGGCCGGTGATAGGGATGGCCGAGGGGGAACGCCGCGGCGCGGAACGCCTTGTCCGCCATGGCGCGAGTGTCGTGGCGCGACTCCCGGATCCCGGTGATGAGCTTGGCGCGCTGCTTCTCGGTCTCGTCCGCCGGGAACGTCGGCCGGATCAGCACCTCGGCCAGCAAGTCGAGCATCCGGCCGGCGTCTTCGGACAAACACCGTACGCCGAACGACACGCCTTCGACGTCCGCGCGAACACTGAGACTCGCCCCGAGCGAGTCCAGCGTCAACGCGAGGCTCTCGGACGTGTGCAAGGCGGTACCGCGGGTGAGCAACGATGCGGTCAGCAGCGCCAACCCCTCCCGCCCCGCTGGCTCGCGAATCGCGCCGGCCGGGAGGTATCCCCGCACCGTGAGGGCGGACGTCGCGCGGCTTTCCCGCACCAGCGCGACAGCGCCCCCGGTGAGTTGGCGGCGCACGACGACCTCGGGCGTGATCGGCACCGCGGCCGGTGGACGGCTGGCGGGGCTGGTCGCACCGATCGAATCAGGCATGATGCGCCACCTCCTCGACCTCTGCCCCAGCCGTCCCAAGGATCTGCGAGTCCGGGAAATACCACCCTACCGTACGATTGCGGTCCGTGAACGTTCGGGCGGCAGCGGCGCACATCGCCTCCGGGGTGACCGCCGACAACCGTTCCCAAAACCCCGTGAGAAACTCGGCGCCGGCGACGATCTCCATGCTGCCGAGGAGCACCGCCTGCGGCGAGACCCCGTCCCCCGCGTACACCCACTGCGCACGTGCCTGCTTGAATACCTTGTCGAGCTCATCGGCACCGACCGGCTCGTCGGCGATGCGGCGCAGCTCATCGAGCACCGCCGCCTCGACGCGCTCGGGTTCGACGCCCGGGCGCAGCGTCGCGCCCACCTCGAACAGCGTCGGGTCGTGCGACGGACGAAACGAGCTGCCGGCGTCGACGGTGAGCTCCCGTTCCACGAGCGCGCGATACAAGCGGCTGCTCCGGGCTCCGATCCCCTCGCCGCCAAATACGCCGGGGCCCTTGAACCCCGAGAGCACCCCGTCCACGACGAGGAGCGGGAAGAAGTCCGGGTGCGTCACCTCGGGCGCGTGAAATCCCAGTTGCAGCATCGGCACCGCTCCCCCGGGGCGACGGACCACCACGCGACGTTCGCCTTCCTGGGGCGGCTCGACGCTGCGGACCTTCGGCGGCGGCGGGGCCGCGGGAATCCCGCCGAAGGCATCCTCGATGCGCCCCAGCAGCTCCCGCGCGTCGAAGTCGCCGACCGCGACGATGACCGCGTTGTTCGGCGTGTAGTAGGTTCGATAGTGGCGGTACAGGTCGTCCCGCGTGATCGCCCACAGATCGCTCTTGTAGCCGATGACGGCGTGGCGGTACGCGTGGACGCGGTACGCCGCCGACTCGACTTCCTCGTAGAGCGCATACTCGGGATTGTTCTCGGCGCCCTCTCGCTCGGAAATGATGACCGTCCGCTCGCTCTCGACCTCGGACGGTTCGAAGAGGGTGTTGACCATGCGGTCGGACTCGATCCGGATGCCGAGCCCCACGTGCTCCGCCGGCAGCGTCTCGAAGTACGCGGTGAAGTCTTTCCAGGTGAACCCGTTCCACGTGCCGCCGTGCCGGTTCACGAGCCGGGAGAATTCCCCTTTGCCGAGGGTCGGCGTGCCCTTGAACAACATGTGCTCCACCCAGTGGGAGATCCCCGTGACCCCCGGCACCTCGTTGCGACTCCCGACCCTGTACCACGCCCAGAACGTGGCAACCGGGGCCGTGTGCACCTCGCGCAGGAGCACGACGAGACCATTTGGCAGCACCGTACGGATCGTGGGCGTCATCGCCAGGCTCCTCTCGCTCTCTTGCCTCACGGGCGGGCCGACCCGCCCGGGGCGCGCGGGCGGCGGCTGCGAGCGGCTCCGCCGTCCGATGAACAGGCCCGGCGCGGCGAACCTGCGCCGGGCCCCGCCACGCTACTGGATCCTTTGAACCGCCGCCTGCACCTCGTCGTACGGCGGCTCTTGTCCGGGCGCATCGGACAGCCACACGTAGGCGACCTTGCCGTTCTTGTCAAGTACGAACACAGACCGCCTCGAGATCCCATCGAGCAGGCCAAGGAAGCTGCTGTCGTAGACGTCGAACGCCTTCATCGCCTGATGGTTGAAGTCGCTCAGCAGTGGGAACGTCAATTGATGCTGCTTCGCGAACTCCGAGAGCACGAACGGGGTATCCGCGCTGATGCCGAATACCTGCGCGTTCATCGTGTTGAACCGGCTCAGATCATCGCGGAACCGGCACATCTCCTTGGTGCACGTCCCCGTGAACGCCGCGGGAAAGAATGCGAGCACCGTGGGCTTCCCCCGCAGTTCGCTGAGTTTCACCGCCTTGCGCTCCCCGTTGACCAAGACCGCCTCCGGCGCCTGTTGTCCCACCGAAACCGACATACGCTCCCTCCTTGGTGATGCTTGTGCTGGATGATGCGCGACTCGCTTGGATGCTCCAGATGGGAAGCGCGGGCTTGGGATTCGACGGCCGATAAATAGGCACCGGGCCTCCACCCGCATTCCCTAGTATACTATCGCGCGGATGCCACCATGGGGTAAAACGACGCGCCAGATTCTCGAGATTCCGAGGTCGAGAGTTGACTCAGGGTCGACCAACGATCAACTACGCCCGCAATTCGCCGTCCGGATCGACACCCGAGGTCATATTATGCGAACATATGTACGATATATTGAGAACGACAACGTGCGACCTCGGACGGATACGGGAGCCCGCCTATGGCCGCTGGCGGTCGCCTAGTCGGTATCCGCGAAGCGCGCCAGCACGTCGGCCATCAACAACACCGTTTCGCGGAAGTCCGCCATGCGCACGTTCTCGTCCGGCGCGTGGGCGCGGGCGTTCCAGTACCCCGACCCCGTGCTCACCATCGGGACATTAAGCACGGGCCCGATATCATGCATCGGCCCCGTGCCCGCAGACGTCGGATACACGAGCACCGACCGCTTCGTCGTCGCCTCGACCGCCTGCCGAACCACGCCGACAAACCGGTCCGTCGGATCGGTGCGGAACGGAAACTCCGCGCCGAGCACGGTGATCGCGACATCCGTGAAGCCGAGCGCGTCGAGGTGCTTCCGCACGTTGCGCGCGACCTCGTGCGGATCCTGGTCGGGAACGAGGCGAAAGTCCACCTTCGCCCTCGCCACCTTGGGGAGCACCGTCTTCGACCCCTCCAGCGTGTATCCGCCCCAGATCCCGCAGAGCGTGCACGTCGGCGTGAAGAGAAGCTGGCGCACCGCATCCGGCCCGCTGACGCCGCCGATCAGCGTCTCCACGCCGGCCTGCCGGCGCACACCGTCCACGACGTCCGGCGGGATCTGGCGGATCGCGTCCTCCTCGGCCGAGGTCGGGCGGCGCACGCGATCGTAGTGGCCGGGAATCTGCACACGTCCGCTTCGATCTTTGAACGTGCTCAGCGCCCAGGTCAGGCGAAGCGCCGCCCCCTCGATTACGGCCCCAAACGACGAATGGAGATCGACCTGCGCGGTCGTCGCCTCAAGCTGCAGGTAGCAGATGCCTTTCATGCCCAGCACCAGGTGCATCCGTTCCTGGTGATCCCGCTCGCCGTACTCCCAGATGCAGGCGTCGGCGCGCAGTAGATCCGTGTGCGCCCGCGTCGCGGCCCCGAAGTGAACGCTGCTGACCTCCTCCTCGCCCTCGACGACAAACTTGACACGGCACGGCAGCCCGCCGTGGACCGCCCGCAGCGCTCGGAGCGCGGCGACGCGGGTGACGAGGTCGCCTTTGTTGTCGGCGATCCCGCGACCGATCAGGAGGCCGTCTCGTTGAGTCACGTCGAAAGCCGGCGCCGTCCATTCCTCGAGCGGCTCCGCGGGTTGGACGTCGTAGTGGTTGTAGAACAGGAGCGTCCGCGGCGACCGCCCGTCGAACTCGGCGGTCACGATGGGGCTCGCTCCGTCCTGTTCGATCACGGTCACGCGGCCGGCGGCGCCGCGAAGGAGGTCCCCGACCGCCCGCGCGCACTCGGGAATGCCCCGGCGCTGCGCCGCGACGGAGGGAATGCGGACCAGACCCCGCAGGTCCTCGAGCGTTCTCGGCATCTCACGATCGACGTGCGCGGTCAACGCGTCCATGCGTCCTCCCTTGGAATCATCCGGCCTGCTGCGGGTCAGAATTGGCGGCCGCGCGCGAGTTTCCCTGGCCACGGCCGGTCGCGCACCGCCGGGCACGGAGCGCGACGGCGTCACGCCGCGCGTTACAGGAGGAGTCTCGCGCGGGGCGGAATCTGCAGTACGCGTCCATTTCATCGGTTGAGGGGCCCCATGGAGACGCTCGCGCTGCTGGAATCACTGTCGAACACGTTCGGCGTCGCCGGCTTCGAAGACGACGTGCGCGACGTCCTGCGCCCGCTCGTGACGCCGCTTGCGGACGAGACGCGGACCGATCCCCTCGGGAACCTGATCGCGGTCCGCCGCGGCCGCACGGCGCGCGTGCTGATGCTGGACGCGCACATGGACGAGATCGGCTTCATCATCAACCACGTCGAGGACACGGGGTTTCTCCGATTCGCGACGATCGGCGGATGGGACGCGCGCATCCTCCCCGCGCAGGCGGTTACGATCCGCGCGCGGTCCGGCACGCTGCATCGGGGGGTGATCGGCGCCCTCCCTCCACACCTGCTCAGCGCCGACGAGCGCACGAAACCGCTCCCGATCGAGGCCCTGTTCATCGACATCGGCGCGGACTCCGCGGTCGAGGTCGCCGACCGGGGGATTCGCATCGGCGATCCCGGGACGCTCGCGTATCCGTTCGAGACGCTGGGAGACGGCAGCGTGCTGGGTAAGGCGTTCGACGACCGCGTCGGCTGCGTGGTCATGCTCAAGACGCTGGAGGCGCTGGCCGGGCGGACGCCCGAGATGACGGTCGCCTGCAACTTCGCGGTCGCGGAGGAGATCGGGCTTCGGGGCGCGCGCACGGCCGCATACCAGCTCGACCCCGTGATCGCGCTGGCGCTCGAGGGCACCGTCGCCGCGGATGTCCCTGGCGTATCGGGCGCCCGCCAGGTCACGCGCCTGGGCCGTGGGCCGGCGATCTCCGTCGCGGACAACTCGATCATCGTGCGGCCTCAGTTCGTGCGCGCGCTCGAGCGCATGGCGGAGGCGCGCGGGATCCCCTACCAGCTCAAGACCCCGCTGTTCGGCGGCACGGACGCGGGCGCGATCCACTTGAGCCGCGGTGGAGTGCTCGCCGGCGGGATCTCCGTGCCGTGCCGGTACATCCATACGCCGCTTAGCCTCCTGCGACTTGGCGACGTGGAGGGCGCGATCCGGCTCGTAACCGCGTTTGTGGAGGAGGCGCACACGCTCGTTGGGTGACCATGCCCCCGCGCAACGCCATCGGTCGGCAGCGACGTACACCGTCCGGCCGATGACCGACCCCGCAACGCTGCGGCGCTGCGAGGCGCTCCAGATGGCCGTGTGGGGGATGCCTGCCGTCGAGATCGTCCCCCTCAACCAACTCGTCGCCGCCGTCTCCGCGGGCGGGTTGGTCCTGGGCGCGTTCACCGCGGACGACGAGCTCATCGGCTTCGCGTACGCGTTCCCAGGCCTGCGGCCCGAGGGACCGCTGTGGTACTCGCACATGGCTGGCGTCCTCCCCGCGCACCAGGGGGCCGGGCTGGGCCTCCGCCTCAAACGCGCCCAGCGCGACGCGGCGCTCGCCGCAGGGCTCGACCGCATCGTGTGGACGTACGACCCGCTCCAGGGCCGCAACGCGTGGTTCAACTTTGACCGCCTCGGCGTCGTGGCGTCGCGATACTACGTGGACTACTATGGCCAGATGACCGACGCGATCAACAAAGGCCTCCCGAGCGATCGATTCGAAGTGGACTGGTGGTTGCGGTCGCCGCGTGTCGTCGCCCGGCTCGCCGGAGCCCCGCCTCCGTCGACGGCCACGTCCGCGTGGGCCCTCACCGCGGCGCGTGGCGCGGACGGCGCCGCGCCCGGGCCCCTCTCGCCCCCGGCGACCCCCGACCTCGCGCTGGCGGACCCGTGCCTGCTCGTCGAGATCCCCGCGGATCTCGCCCGCCTCAAAACGCACGGCCCCGCGGCCGCACTGCAGTGGCGGGAGGTGACGCGGCACGTGTTCCTCCACTACTTCGGCCGCCGGTATGAGGTCACCGCGGTGGTCCGCCAGGCAAGCGCGGGCAGCCCCCGCGTCGCCTACGTCCTTGAGCTGAAGGGAGTCCTGTCGTGAAGATCGAGCGCATCGAACTCCGCCAGATCCAGATGCCGTACGTGTTTCCGTTCGAAACGTCCGTGGACCGGGACGATAACAAAGACTGCCTCCTCGTCCGCATTTGGGCGGACGGGGTGGCGGGGTGGGGCGAATCACCGGTCACGGCGAAGCCATACTACAAAGAGGAGACGATCGACACCGCCTGGCCGATCCTCGCGAACTTCGCGATCCCGCGCGTGCTCGGCCGCGAATTCTCGGATCCTCGGGAGATCGCGCACTGGCTCCACCCCATCCGGCGGAACTATCTGACCAAGTCCGGCCTGGAGGCGGCCGCGTGGGATGCGCACGCGCAATCCCGGGGCATCTCGCTCGCACGTGCGCTCGGCGGCACGCGCGCGAAGGTGGCCGTCGGGATGAGCGTCGGGATCGAACCCACGGTGGACGCGGTGCTCCGGCGGATCGAGACGTGGCTTGGGCAAGGCTACCAGCGGATCAAAATGAAGATCAAGCCGGGGTTCGACCTCGAGGTCGTGGAGGCGATTCGGCGCCGCTTCGGCCCGATCGGCCTGCAGGTGGACGCAAACACCGCCTACACGCTCGAGGACACGGCGCGCCTCCGGTCGCTCGACGCGTACGATCTCATGATGATCGAGCAGCCGCTCGACCATGACGACATCATCGACCACGCCACGCTGCAACGCGAGCTGCGCACGCCGCTCTGCCTCGACGAGTCGATCTGTTCGGCCGAGGACGCGCGCAAGGCGCTGGACCTGGGTGCGTGCCGCATCATCAACATCAAGGCCGCACGCATGGGCGGCCTCGCCGAGGCGCTCCGGTGCCACGACGTGTGCCGCGCCCGCGGCGTGCCGGTGTGGTGCGGCGGCTTTCTCGAAACGGGCGTGGGCCGGGCGGCGAATGTCGCGCTCTCCGCGCTCGAGAACTTCACGCTGCCCGCCGACCTCGGCGCAAGCCGCCGCTACTTTCACGAGGACATCATCGATCCGTGGTTCGAGGTCAACGCGGACGGCACCGTGGATGTTCCCACGGGCCCGGGGCTGGGGGTCGCCGTGGTGGAGCCGCTCGTGGAGAAGTACACGCTCCGCAAAGAAACGTTCCGCGCGCAGGGAGAACGCACGCACGGAGGAGGACGAACGGCGTGAGCCCCGACGTGGAAACGACGGTAGACACCGTAACCAGGGCGGTCCGGGCCGACCGGCTGCAGCAGTCCCTCGAGTGGTTTGCCACCGTGCGCCGGGACACGGGAGGGCCCGGCGAGGCGCGGGCCGCGGCGTACATCGCCGATCAACTCCGCGGTACGGGCGTGCCGGTGACGGTGCATGAGTTCGACGCCTATTTGAGTTACCCGATCCGGGCGACGCTGCACGTGCTGGAGCCGGAGCCGATGCAGCTGCGCTGCCTGACCCACTCGTTCGGTCGAAGCACAGGCCCGGACGGGATCGTCGCCGATCTGACGTACCTCGCGGACGGCAACCTGGCACGCGGCGCCGGCGAAGCCGCGCTGATCGACGGGTTAGCCACACCGGTGACGATCATGCGCGCCACGCGGGCTGGGTGCGCCGCGGTGATCTTCGCAAACCAGGACCGCGTCATCCACAACATGATCGGCACCACGATCTGGGGCACGCCCGGGCTGGACCAGTTGGACCGGCTGCCCCACGTGCCCGTGGTCTCGGTCAACAAGGAGAGCGGCGACGCGCTGAAGCGACTGCTCGGCGGCGGCGCGCGCGTGCGCGCCAAGATCACGACCGAGGTCACGACCGGGTGGACGCCGGCCCTCCTTCCCGAGGCGCGCATCCCCGGCGTCGACGAGCCGGAGCTGTTCGTCCTGGTCGGCGCCCACTACTGCTCCTGGGACGTGGGCATCACGGACAATGCGACCGGCGACGCGTGCCTGATCGAAATGGCCAAGGTGCTCTGGGAGCACCGCGCCGGGCTCAAGCGCAGCGTGCGGCTGTGCTGGTGGCCGGGGCACTCCCACGGCCGCTACGCGGGCTCGACCTGGTACGCGGACCAGTTCTTCCAGGACATCGCGGACCACTGTCTCGCCTACCACAATATCGACTCCCCGGGCGTACGGGGCGCGACGAAGTATGTCGCCCGGCACACGACCGCGGAGGTCGAGCGGTTCTGCCGAGGCGTGATCGAGCGCGTCACCGGGCAGGCGAACGCGCCGATCCACCGCCCCTCCCGCGCGGCGGATCAGTCGTTCCTCGCCAACGGCGTGCCCGCGTTCTCGACCTACCCGTTCCTTCCCGACGGTCACCCCGACCAGCGGCCCTGGACCGGCGGTGCGGCGAACGCGTGGTGGTGGCACACCGAGTTCGACACGCTCGACAAGGCGGACGTCGAGATCCTGGCGCTCGACACGCGGGTGTCGCTGACGGCGATTGTCGAACTGGCCAATGCCCCGGTGCTGCCGATCAGCCACGTCGACGGCGCGAACGAGATCCGCCGGGTCCTGACCGCCATCGCGGAGAAGACCGGAACGCACCTGGACCTCTCCCGGGTGCACGCCGAGGCCGAGGTGTTCGCCGCCGCCGCCGCGAGGTTGGAGGACGCTGCGGCGAGCGCGCGGAGCGCCGCGGCCCGGCGGCCCCTGAACGAGTCGCTCATCCGGATCAGCCGGATCCTGACCTCGGTCGTCTACAGTCAGGGGGGGCGCTTCCAGCACGACCCCGCGGAATGGTCGCCGATCATGCGGGCCACGACGCAGTCCACGCTCGCCGCGCTCGGCCAGGCGGCGGGCCTGCCGCAACTCCACGGCCAGGCGACGTACGGGTTTCTTCGGGCGCAGGTGACCCGAGAGGCGAATCGCGTCGCCTCGGCGCTCCGCGACGCGACGCGCGAAGTGGAGACGACGCTGTCGGCGATCGATCGCAAGAGATAGCCAAGCAGCGACGCGGAGGGGGCCGGCGCGCGCCGGCCCCCCTCCGATCGCCTCTTGAAGCGCGCGGTCGCTTCAGGCGCCGCCGACGGCCTCACGCGCTTGCTCAAGCGCCCACACGAGCCGGTTCTGGCCGCGGGTCAGGTGCGTCCGGAGCACCCCCTCCTGGCCGGCGTCCCCGCCCGCGCGCGCCAGTCCTACCGCTGGGGAGAGATCCGGGAGAGGTGGCACGTTGACGGCGGGGTCATGCCAGAACGCCGGCATCCGGCTGTAGTTGACCGGGATCAGCAGGCGCCCCAGTCGCCGCTGCGCGGCGTTGAAGCGCTTCACCGCTGGGGTCTTCGCGGTGCCCCGCGCTGGCGCCTTCGCGTAGAATCCTTCGAGGGCGGCGTCCAGTCCGTCGAGCGCCGCGCGCGCGGGGCCAAAGTCGAACCGGCCCCCCGCGGCCTGCTCGTAGCCGGCGAGCGTCGCACGGAACTCCCCGACCGTCCTCGTCCAGTCCAGCGGGTGCAGCGGCGCGTTCAGCGTCCGCAGCACCGAGGCGGCGTACACGCGCATATCGCGCAGCAGGTTGTCCTTGTCGGCGATGTCCATGAGGTCGTCCTCGGTGTGCCACGCGATGTTGCCGCCGCAGCCGCCGACCGCGTAGTAGCCCTTCGCCGCGCGGTCAGCCTCGGCCATGGTGGAGCTCAGCATGAAGAACGACGACAGCCCGATGTTGTTGAACGAGTAGTCGCCGGCGCGCGGCGGCCGCTCCGGCTCGGGGGTGATGCCGGTCGTCGCCCGGATCACGCTGTCGACCAGCGGCACCGTCTCGCTCATCGCCGTGAGGTGGTTGTACGTGGTCGCCCACCGGCAGCCCGGCGAGTCGCAGTTGACCTGCGCCACGCAGGACCGGGCCAGATCGATCGCGTGGGTGTCGGCGTACCATGTCGAGCCGGCGTACCGGCCGTGCGAGTGGCCCGACCACCACGCGATGCGGAGCGTGCGCGAGAGCCGGCGGCGATGCCGCCAGAACACGCGGGCGAGCTCGAGCAGCGTTGCGTTCCCGGTGGCATTGTCCCCGACGCCGAAATGCCACCCGTCCAGGTGTCCGTGCAGGAGGACGAACTCGTCGGCGGCGTGCCGCCCCGGGATCTCGGCGACGAGCACGGGGATCGTGCGCCACCCGGTGTCGAGTTGGGTCGAGACCGAACCCCGGCTTGCCTGCTGGGCCTCGCGGATCAGCGCCTGCCCGTCCGGCAGGTTCACCGCGACCACCGGGATCGTCGGCTGCCGCACGGCCGAGTCGACATCCGGCGTCCCCCAGATGGTCGTGCAGATCCCCTCGTGAATGTTCTGGCCGGGGTTGACGAAGATCCCGGCGAGCGCGCCGGCGGCCATGAGATCCTTGACCTTGCCGGGGGACGCCATGCCCTCGGTGACGACGATCTTCCCGGCGACGCGCGTGCCCCCAAACTCCACGCCGGTGGAAAACACGTCGCCCGCGCTCTCGCCGCCCACGCCCCGAACGTACACGAGCTCGCCCGACACCTCGCTGCCGCCGGTCGACACCGACATCGCCGGCGTCTTCGCCCGGTAGGACGTGCCGTTGCAGCGGACGCCCGACGGCCCGGGGATCGAGATGAAGCACAGCGGCTCGTGCAGGTGGTACGGCACGCCCCATCGCCCGAGCTGCGCGATGAGGATTTCGAACGCGCGCCTCTCCTCGGGCGACCCCGACAGGCGCGTGAGTTTCGAGAACTGTTCCACCACCCGCCACGGGGCCTTGAGCGAGACGGCGTCGAGCACACGACGCTCGAGCTCGCCGTCGCTCCACCCGGTGATCTCTGCCAGACGGCTCATCCGGTTCTCTCTCCTTTCCTGAATGCCGAACTGTGGAACGCGGACCTAGTCAAGAATGAGACGGGCCCGATCGCCCTCGATCTCGAGCGCGGTGCCGAACCCCCGTGACAACTCCCGGAGCCAGTCCACCACGCGACGGGCCTCGCCGCCCGTTGCGAGCTGCGGAAAACCCTGCGCGTCCACCACCGCCGGGATGAGCCAGACCCCGAGGCGCGGCCCAACCGCCGCCTGGACGATGACCGACTCCGGCGCCATAAACGCCCGCGGATCCTCGAACAAGAAGTTCCCGGCGCTGTAGAAGATCGGCCGACCGCGGTAGACTTCGATCGGGTGCAGCGAGTGCGAGTGGTGCCCGAAGACGATGTCGGCGCCGGCATCGATGAGCGCGTGGCCGAGCGGCCGCTGGTATTCGGCGAGGCGGCCCGACACCGGGGACAACCAGTGTTCGGGCACGCCCCAGTGGATGCCGACGATCACGGTCCGCCCGTCGACGCGCAGCGCGGCGATCCGGTCGCAGACGCGTTGTTGGTCCTTCGCCGACGTCCACGTGTGTACGATCGGCATCGTGCCGGGCTGCTCGACCATCAGGTTGACGTCGGTCTCGAAGGAGAACCCCACGTCGATCGGCGCGATCCCCGGTTTCCCGGGGCGCGCCGCGGACTCCACCGGCAACGTGCACGCGACGCTGAGGAGCGCCACCTCCGCTCCGCCGGCCCGCAGCCGCGCCGGCGCCAGCGCCTCGTCCAGATCCGCGCCCGCGCCGCAGCAGGCGATCCCGGCCTCGCGGCAGGCCGCAACCGTATCGTGCAGGCCGTCGGGGCCGTAGTCGCACACGTGATTGTTGGCGAGCGTCACGGCCTGCACGCCCATCGCCTGCACGTCGTGCATTACGTCCGGATCGGATCGCAGGTTGCTGTGCTTCGGCACCTTCGATCCCCGTCGCGACAGCGGCATCTCGAGGTTGGCAATGACTAGATCGGCCTCGCGCATCGCGGCGATCGCCGCCTGAAACCCGGGCGCGTTCCCGCGCCCGCTCCGCGCGAACGGACGCTCGATCATCACGTCGCCGACGAGACTGACGGTCCCCGACCCCGTGGTGTTCATGCGCCTCCCTTTCCAGGCTGCGCCTGCGTCTCCGCGCGCTAACCCGCTCGCTGAGTCTTCGACGCGGGCGCACCCAGAGCCCTGGCGGCTAGACGTCGCTTTCCCGGTACCGAGGATCCAGCGCGTCCCGCAGCGCGTCGCCGAGGAAATTGTAGGCCAGGACGGTGCACACAATCAGGAGCCCGGGGTAGATCGGCAACAGCGGGTTCTCCCACACGTACGCCTGCGCGTTGCTCAACATGTTTCCCCAGCTCGCCTGGGGCGGCTGGATGCCGAGGCCGAGGTAGCTGAGCGCGGACTCGAGCAGGATGGCGTTTGCCACCCCGAACGTGGCGGCCACGATGAGCGAGGGCACCGTTTGGGGAATGATGTGGCGCCCGAGGATCCGCGCCGAGGTTGCCCCCAACCCCTGGGCGGCGAGGACGAAATCCAGCCCGCGATAGCGCAGGACTTCCCCGCGCACGATCCGAGCGACGACCATCCAGCTGATGAGACCGATCGAGCCGACGATGTTCCAAAACCTCGATCCGAACACCGCGACGACGATGAGCACCAGGAAGAAGTACGGGATCGCGAGCATCCCGTCGGTAAACCGCATCAGGACGGTGTCGACCCACCCGCCGAGGTATCCCGCGAGACTCCCCACCAGAGCGCCGATCGCAATCGCGAGCACCATCGCGATCAGTCCCACGGTCATGCTGGTACGGGCACCGGCGATCACCCGCGCGAGGACGTCCCGCCCGCTCTCGTCGGTGCCGAGCCAGTGCGCGGGCGATGGGGGCGCGTTGGTGTTCGCGATGTCCACCGCGTTCGGGCTGTACGGGCTGATCGCCGGGCCGGTGGCCGCGACCGCGTACATCAAGAGGAGGAACACGGCCGAGACCACCGCCACGCCGTTCGCGCGAAAGCGGCGCCATCCGGCCCGCCCTCGCGGCCTCCCGGATCCCTTCCCGTCGGCGTTGCGCTCACGCACGGATACCGTAACCGCCATGCGCCCCTACCCCAGCCGGATCCTCGGATCGACGTACCCGTAGGCGAGGTCGGTGAGCAGGCTGCTCCCGAGCGCGACCACGGCGACGGCGAGCGTCGCGCCCAACACGACCGGGTAGTCACGGGTCGCGGCCGATTGGACCGCGAGCTGCCCGATGCCGGGCCACGAGAACACGGTCTCCGTGATCGCCGTGGCGCTCACGGCGCGCGGGAGGTACACGCCGACAATCGTGATCACGGGGATGAGCGCGTTGCGCAGCGCGTGACGGAACAGCACGACCCGCCCGGACAACCCCTTCGCGTGGGCCGTGCGGACGTAGTCTTCGCCGAGCGCGCCGATCATCGCCGACCGAGTGTAGCGGGTGATCTCCGCGAGGTTGGCGATCACCAGCACGAACACCGGCATCAGCAGGTGCCGGATGCGATCCCCGACGGAGAACGGCGCGCCGATCTCGTACATCCCGCCCACCGGCAACACCTTGAGCTGGACCGAGAACACCACGATCAGGACGATCCCGAGCCAGAACACGGGCGTGGAGATGCCGAGAAAGGCGACCCCGGCGATGACCCGGTCGAACGGTGTGTTGCGGTGGGTCGCGCAGGCGACGCCGAGGGGGATCGCGATGGCGAGCGAGAGCCCGAGTCCGAGCCCGGTCAGCGCCAAGGTGTTCGGAATGCGCGTGGCGAGGAGGCGCGGGACCGACTCGACGGTGTTGTAGCTTCGTCCGAAGTCCCCGTGCAGGACGCCTCGAAGCCAGCGCGTGTACTGCACGGGCAGCGGGTCATCCAGCCCGAGGTTCGCGCGGAACTGCGCGATCTGGTCCCGGCTGAGATCGGGGTTTTGGAGCATGGCGGGTCCCCCGGGCGCCGCGTGGATGAGCACGAACGTGACGACACTCACGATCCACAGGAGCCCGATCGCCTGGAACAGGCGGCGCACAAGGTAGCCGGTCATCGCGCGTTCATCGGGTGCGACGATGGGCCCGCGAACGCCCCGGGGCGTTCGCGGGCCCTGCCGCCGAGCGTGGAGCCCCTCAGACGATCGTCACGCGAGCCAAATCAGCGACGCCCACGAGAGGGCGTCCCGATATCCGATCAACGGCAGTCCTTGCGTGCGCGAGCTGAGCGCCTGGAGTTCCGGCGGGTAGTACAGGTACACCAGCGGCACGTCCTTCGCGATCACGGCCTGGATCTCGTGATACATGGCGATCCGCTTCTGCTGATCGGGCTCGCTGCGCGCCTTGATCAGCATCTGGTCGAGCGCCGCGTTCTTATATCCCCACCAGTTGTCCGAGGATCGGCTGTAATAGTGATCGTACAGATCGGCGTCGGGCGGAGTGATCCACCACTCCATCAACAGGTCGTACTTGTGGTCATGGTACTTCTGCAGATGCACCGGCCAGTCCACGATGTCGAGCGTGACGTCGAACCCCAGCTTCTGGTACTGTTGCTGGGCGTACGTCATCACCTGCTCCATCACCGGGTAGCCCTTCGGCCCGTTGAACAGCAGCGTGAACTTCTCGCCCTTCGCGTTGGCGAGGGTCCCGTCGGCCCCCTTCTTCCACCCGGCCTCGGCGAGCAGTCCCTGCGCCTTGTCCAGGCTGTACGGGTACGTCTCGACGTTCGGATTGTAATACGCGCCGAGGAGCGGGTTGATCGGGCCCGTCGCCGGACGCCCGTCACCCTTCAGGACGTTCTTCACGATCGCGGCCTTGTCGATCGCGTACGTCAGCGCCTGCCGGACGCGCACGTCCGCGAACTTCGGCAAGTCGTGGTTGATCGCGAAGAAGTAGTAGTTGACCTGAGGGGCACGGCGGAGTTCGATGCCCGCCGCGCCCTGGACCGCCGGGACCTGCGGCGGATCGATCACCGAAAAATCGATCTCGCGGGCCTTCAGCTGCGCCAGGCGGGCGTTGCTGTCGGGGATCACCTTGAACACGATCCCGTCGAGCATCGGGGCGCCGAAGTAGTAGTCGGGGTTGGCCGCGACCTCGAGGTAGCTGTCCTGCGCGAACGCCTTGAACTTGAACGGCCCGGTCCCCACGGGGTTCCGGATGAACTGCACCGGTTGGTTCAGGTCCTGGTTCTCCAGCAGATGCTTCGGGACGATCGCGACGTTGTAGCCCAGCATCACCGGTAGCGATGCATACGGGTACTTGAGCGTAAACTTGACGGTGTTGGGGTCGACGACCGTCGTCTGCGCGATCGCCGACACCACGCCGGCCATTCCCGCGTTGACCTTGGGATTGAGCGTCGCGTCCATCGTGAACTTCACGTCGTCCGCCGTGAACGGCTGGCCGTCGTGCCACTTCACGCCGGAACGCAACCGGAACGTGTACTCGGTCAACGTGGCGTTGGTCGTCCACGACTGCGCGAGATCGGGGACGACTTGAATGGCGCCATTGTGCAACTGGTACTTCACGAGCGTGCTGAAGATCGTCTTGTCGACCAGAATGTCCACGAGCTTGCCGGGAATCGTGATCGGGTACGCAGTCGGATTCCCGGGGATCGCCATCCGCCACACGCCCCCGCGCTTGCCGACCATCGCCGCCGCCCGCGTCCCGGTCGGCCCCCCGAGCACCGAGCCCAGCCCTCCGGCCGCGGCGGCACCGAGCGCGGCCATTCGAATCAGCTCACGGCGCGACAGACGCGCGCGGGGCTGACGATCAGCGAGCACGTTCTCGATCTTCATGTTTGACATGACCTCCCCCGTTCAACGGCATGAACGCAATCCGCAAGGTATTCCAAGTTCGTTGCGCGGGCGTCGGGCCCCTCTCCGTGCGCCGTGCCTTCGCGGCCGGGCCATGTGCCGGACAGCCCGCTGGCCAACTGAGGTAACGGTGCAGTAACGGCCCCGCTCCTACGGGCGCGGGACGGAACGCCCCCGCGTGCGCGATCTCACAGTACGCCTCGCGTTCCTCGTGGAGCACGAGATTGGGCACAGCCGCCACTGCCGGTGCAACTCGGATGCCTCGGTGCCGAGCTGGATGAGAACGGCGGCCCCGGCCGTCCCATCCTGTCCTCCGATCGCGCGCGCCGCCGGTCGATGAACCACGCGACCTGCTCGCGAAAGACCGTCGTACCGGCCGGCCTCACCGATCGCGGTTCCCTCACGACACCGTGCGTGTTGCCTGGCTCGTCTACCGTCCCGCGCCGCCCCGGGGCGCGCGGGCGGACCACGATGGTATACTCGGGCCGTGACGATCTCCGGCGTGATCCTCGCCGGCGGACAGAGCCGCCGGATGGGCCGCGACAAGGCCTTGCTCCCGGTAGACGGACGGGTACTCGTGGAGGTGATCGCCGGCCGTCTCCGCGAGGCGGCGCTCGATCCGCTCCTCGTGGTGACGAACGCGCCGGAAGGCTTTGCGCATCTCGCGGACGCGGGGTTCCGGACGGCGGGAGATGCGCTCCCCTCCGGGCATCCCCTGGCCGGCGTCTACACTGGGGTGCTTCACGCGAACGGCCCGGCGTTCGTCTGCGCCTGCGATATGCCGTTTCTCAACCCGGCGCTGATCCGTTACCTGGCGGCGCTCGCGGACGACGCGGACGTGGTCATTCCGCGCCACAGCCGGGGCTACGAACCACTGCACGCGGTGTATACGCCGGCGTGCCTCGCGGCGATGCGCCGCTGCGTCGCGCGGCAGGGCCCCACCACTGGGTTTTTCGACGAAGTGCGCGTGCGGGCGGTCGAGGAAGACGAACTCCGGCGCCTCGACCCCACCCTCGCGTCGTTCGAGAACATCAACACCCCCGCGGAGTACGCCGCCGCGCTCGTCCGGCTCCGCTCGCCGTGATCGCCGACTAGCCCGTCGGGTCGCGACGCGGAGGGAGCGCGAAGAATGTGGCGAGCGCAACCGTCAGCGCAAGGGCTGCGGCGACGGACACCACCGAGAGGCAAAACGCGCGAAGTAGAGCGGCGGGCCGAACGCGTACGCCCGGGTGATCGCCGACGCAGCACGTCGGTCGATGCTCGGATCCAACAACCGGTGGCCAGACGACGCGTACCGCCACAAACCATTGAAGAACACCGCGATCGCGGTGAACGTGCCACAGTACACCATCACCGCGGTCCGCGCGTCCCGATCCGGGAGGTAGGCTGCGACCAACCCGGTCGGGAACGGGACGGCCGTGATCGCCAGCAGCAGCAGCCCGTTCAACACGAGCGGGGTGTGATCGGACCGCTGGATCACCAAGAACATCCGGTGGTGGTTGATCCACATGATGCCGATCGTGGCGAAACTGGTCAGAAACGCCAGATAAGACGGCCACTGACCGGCGCGGGCAGCTGCGAGCGGCACGCCCGCAGCACGCTGCGGGACGTGCAACTCGAGCACGAGCAGCGTGATCGCGATCGCGAACACGCCGTCGCTGAACGGCTCGATGCGCCCGGTGTCCCCCTCGCCGGTATCCGCCGCCCCGCCGCGCTCGCGGTCCTGCACGACGGAACCCGGATACGGATCGCGCATGCCCGCCTCCGCGCTACGGCGCGCCCGTCACCTGCCTGAGCTCGTCGAGCACGCGCCCCAAGGCTCCGATCTCACGCCCGTATGTCGGATAGTCCCCTGCGCGCAGCGCCTCCTGCGCTCGTGCATAGTGGACGTTGGCCTGCGCCACGAGTGCCGCGACACGCTCCGTGAAGATGCGCTGGGAAGCTCCTCCGGAGGGTGCAGCCGGGGCGGCGACCCGGGGCGACCCCACCCCGGACGGACCACCGGTCGGCCCCCGCTTCGAGGCGCCGCCGGACGGCGTGGCCGCGCTGGAGACGGCGCCCTGCGGCGGGGTCGCGACGGGAGGGGTGGCCGCGCTGGGAGCGGCCGGCAGAGACGGTGTCGTGGCGGGAGGCGTGGCTGCGCTGGAGGCGGCGCCTTGGGACGGTGTCCCGCCGGGATGGGCGGCCGCACCGGCGGCGGCCCCCGGCGCCGATGGCGCGGCGGGACGGGCAGCCGCGCCCGCAGTCGAGGGGGCGGCGCTGGCGGCGCCGTTCGAGCCCGCTGCCCCGACGGGCGGCCCGGACCCCAACGGGCCCGACGGCGGCGCCGCGGACGCCGACTCCTCCGATGGGACCCCGAAAATTCTCGCGAGCGCCTCGTCGAGCGTCGACTCCATGGCGATCCGAGTGCCATAGGCCACGATGACCCGCTTCAGCTCGGGCAGGGCGCTCCCCGAAGCCTGCAGGTACAGCGGCTCGATGTACAGCAGGGCGTTCGCGATGGGAACGACGAGGAGGTTGCCGCGAATCACCTGCGACCCCTGCTGATTCCACAACGTCAGCTGGCTGCTGATCGTCGGGTCCTGGTCGACGCGCGCCTCGATCTGCATGGGACCGAACACCGTCCGGTCCTTCGGGAACCGGTAGATGAGCAGGTGGCCGTAGTTGGGCGGGTCGCTCCGCGCCGCCATCCAGGCGACCATGTTGTCCTTCCCGGACGGCGTAAACGGCAGGATCAGCGTGAACTCGTCGCCCGAGGACCGATCGAGCTTCAAGTTCACGTAGTACGGCGTCAGCGGCTGCGCCGCGCCGGCAAACAGCTCGTTCGGCACCGCCCACAGATCCTCACGATTGTAGAACACCTGCGGATCCCGCATGTGAAACGTGGCGAAGATCTGCGCCTGCACCGTGAACAGGTCCACCGGGTACCGCAGATGCGCAAGCAGGGTGCGCGGCATCGTGGACAGCGGTACAAACACACCGGGGAAGACACGCGCGTAGGTTTGGATGATTGGATCCGTTGGGTCGGCCACGTAAAAGCGGGTCGTGCCGTCGTAGGCGTCCACGACCGCCTTGACCGAGTTCCGAATGTAGTTGATCTCGCCCGCCGACTGCGAGTACGGATAGGCGGCGCTGGTCGTATAGCCGTCGACGATCCAGAACAAGCGCCCGCCCGCGAGCACCAGGTACGGATCGTGGTCAAACGTCAGAAACGGCGCGATGTGCGCGACGCGCTCCGGCACCGCGCGATGGAACATGATCCGACTGTCCGGCGTGATGTCCGCGCTCAGGGAGAGCGGCAGGGCGCCGAACCGGTAGGTAAACCCCAGGCGGCTGAGCGGCCCGCCGATCGGCACGCCGCCGCTGCCGGCGTAGCTCGCGTACGCGTTCCGGTCGCCCTGGGGATAGTCGAGCTCCTTCGTCCGCGTGTGCACGACGACGTACGGCGTCGCGAGGAGGCCGTAGTACAGCTCCGGACGCGTGACACGCTGGCCGATGACGCTCTGGGGCGGGATGTCCTTGATGTAGAATTCGGGCAGCCCCTCGGCGGAGATGCGGTTGACGGGGTTCATGACCAACCCGTAGCCGTGCGTAAACACCAGGTGATCGTTGACCCAGGTGCGCGCATCGGACGGCACCCGCGAGATGTCCATCTCACGCGCGGCGAGCATCACCTGCTGCTCGCGTCCGCCGACGCGGTACCGATCGATGCCGACGCTCGTGAACGTGTAGTACAGCCGCAGGCTCTGCAACTGCGAATACGTGCGCAGCAGCGGGCGGTCGTCCCAGAGCCGCACGTTATCCAGAACGGACTGGTTCGCGATCACCGCGGCCGGCTCGAGGTTCGCCGACGCCGGGAACTGCTTCTCCTGCGCCTTGTCGAGGCCGTAGGCCCGCAGCGTGGCGTCGATGCTGCTCTGAATGTACGGCGTCTCGCGGCGCAGCTCGTTGGGGGCAACGTTGAACTGCTGGACGAAGCCTGGGTAGAACTGGACGCCGACGAGCCAGGCGGCCGCGAGCACCACCAGCGCGACCACCGCGGGCCGGAAGGTGCGCATCCGGGAGGACAGGAGCAGCAGGACGCCGACCACGGCCGAGAGCACCGACAGCAGGCGCAGCGCCGGCAGCGTCGCGTGCACATCGGTGTAGCCCGCGCCGAACACCACGCCGCGCTGCGCCAGGAGGAGTCCGTAGGTCTGAAGCCAGAACCCTCCGGCCTGGAGCAGCGCGAGCAGCCCCAGCAACACGCTGAGGTGGCCGCGGACCCCCTTCGGCACCGCCCAGACCCCTCGCATCGCCAGCGGAGCGAGGTCGAGGTAGTATCCGATCGCGACAACGACCAGCGCCACCAGCAGCCAGCCGAACAACCACGCGTAGATCATCTGGAGCACCGGCAGCGTGAACACGTAGAATGCGACGTCCATGCCCAGTACGGGATCCCGCACGCCGAACGGGACCTGGTGGATGAGCACCTGGAACGCGAGCCACGACTGGGAGGCGACCACGCCCGCAACCACGCCCACCGCCGCCGCGCCGAGCGCGGTGACGCGTCCCGGGTGCAGCCGGGTCACGATCTGCCGGTACGCACGGCCGCCCGCGGCCCGCAGCTCGATCACCCGCGGCACCGGACGCAGCCGCAGCAGCAAACGCAGGTTGACGTAGAGGATGAGAAAGACGCTGAGGCCGGCCATCAGCGCAATGGCCACGCGGGAGACAATCGGCGTCCAGAACACCACCCGGTACCCGACCTCGCCGAACCACAGCCACTCGGTGTACCAGCGGGCGAGCGCGGGCATGGCCACGAGCAGGCCAACCAGCACGACGAGCAGCACGCGGCGAATCGTCATCGGCTGGCCTCCCCACCGTCGAGTTTGCGGATCAGCGTCTATGGTACAATACTGACGAGGATGGTGCCATGATCACGCGCGATCAGGTCATCGACGTCTTGAAAACCTGCTACGACCCGGAGATCCCGGTGAACATCTGGGATCTCGGGCTCATCTACGACATCACGATCGTTGAAGGCGTCGTGGACATCAAGATGACGCTCACGGCGATGGGCTGCGCGATGGGCCCCCAATTGATCGCGGACATCCAGTCCAAGATGCTCACTCTCGAGGACATCGAGGACTGCAAGGTGGACATGGTGTGGACTCCGCCGTGGTCTCCCGAGCGTCTCAGCGATGACGGTCGACTGCAGCTCCAGGCCATGGGGTTCGCCGTCTGAGACCGCGCTCCTCGGTCGATCCGGTCCGGCCGGCGTGAGCCGCCGCGGCCCCGGCGCGCGGCCGGTCCCGTGATGGAGGATGCGCAGCCCCAGCTCACCGTCGTGGTGGCGGACGACGACCTCTTCTTTTCGGCCCGGATTTCCGCCGTTCTGACGTCCATCGGATACGTGCCGGTCGTGGTGCGCACGCTCGATGCCTTCCGGCGCGAGCTCGCGGAGGGACCCGCGGCCGGGATCGTCAATCTCGCCGCACACCGGTTCGACGCGGCCGCAGCGGTCCGCGGCGCGAAGACTGCCGCCGACACGCGCGCGATCCCCCTGCTGGGGTTCTGCGGCCACCGCGACGTCGCGCGGCAGGCGGCGGCGCGCGAGGCCGGATGCGACCTCGTCGTCACGAACGGCGCCGTCAGCGCAGGGCTTCCGGCGTTGCTGAACACGCTGGTCCAGCGCCCGCGGCACGAACGGTAGGTCCGCGCCTGGGACGGCCGTCCCCCCTACGTACGCCCCGCCGCGACCGGCGTGGCTTCGATCTTTCCGCCCAGGCCGCCCGGTCCGATCTCGCCCTCGTCGGCCATCTCGCGGAGGCTCTTCACGAACGCCGCGGCCGGCGGTGCCAGGAACATCCCCATGAGTCCGAACAGGGCGTTCCCGATCAGCAGGGCCAATAGGATCGTCGCGGCATGGAGCCGGAGTTCGTGTCCGATGACTTGCGGGAGGATGAACTTCGATTCGACAAGTTGCAGCACGATGAAGAAGGTCAACACCGCCACGGCTGTGTTGGGCGAGTGCAGCAGGGTCACCCCGACGATCGGGATCGCACCCAAGACCGGCCCGACGATCGGAATCGCACGCGTCAGGCCGGCGACGATGCCGAGCAGCAGCGGAAAGGGCGCGCCGAGGACAGTGAGTCCGGCCCATACGACGATCCCGGAGATCAGCATCAAGAGAATCTGCCCGCGCACGTACCCAGCGACGATACGGTCCGCGTGCCGGCCGGCGCGCAGGGTCACGCTGCGCCACGGCACCGGCAGAAATCCGAGCAGTTCACGGCTGAGGGACGGCAGATCGACGAGAAAGTAAAAGGCGAGGATCGGGATCAACACGAGCTCAACCAGGTGCGTGAGCCACCGTGTCGCCGCCTGCAGCATCCGCCCCGCCGCGGTGACCGCCAGGGTTCCGGCCTGATCGATGGCCTGATCGAATCTCACTTGGGCCGGCGGCGGGAGGCCGCGGCGGACGGTCGCGCGAGTATTAGTGAGGAACGCCGACACCTGGTCTCGGTACTGCTGCGCATTTTGGACGAACCGGCTGGACTCGACCGCCACGGGTCGGGCCGCCACACGGAACACGCCGGTCAGCACCACACCCACGACGACGAACACGAACAGGGCGGCCAGGACGCGCGGCGCGGGGCGACCGGCGATGTGGACGCGCGCCACCCAATCGACGAGCGGCAGAAGCGCGTACGCCAGCATCGCCGCGATGGCCACCGTCACCAGGACGAAGCGGAGGCGAAACAGGAGGTAGGCGGACGCCGCAACGACGACCAGTCCCATCGTCATGCGGAGCCACCGCTCGATCGGGCTCAACGCCGGACGTTCCACGACGCTCCGCCCCTCCCCGCCGTCCGTCCTGTCCGATACTGTTCCTATCGTACCACGGTCCGCCCTGCCGCAGCGGGACGAACGGGACACGGGGGCACCGCGGGACTACCGGCGCAACAGATTACGGACGAAGAACAGCACGTTCGCCGGGCGCTCGGCCAGCCTCCGCATGAAGTACGGATACCACTCCGCGCCAAACGGCGTCGCGACCATCACGCGCTCGCCGCGCGCCCGCAGATCACGCTGCAACTGCGGACGCACCCCGTACAGCATCTGCAGTTCATAGCGCTCGCGAGGGATCTGCTGCTCGCGGACGAACACCAGCGCCTGGTCGATGACGTGGTCGTCGTGGGTCGCGATCGCAGTGTACCCGCCTTCCCGGAGCGACCGCGTGATCAGGCTCACCAAGTTGCGGTCGACGTCCACCTTTTTGGGAAACGCCACGTCCGGCGGCTCGAGGTAGGCTCCCTTCACCAGCCGTAGATTTGGACGGAGCGGGAGTAGCGCCTCGAGGTCGCGCTCCGTCCGGTACAGGTACGCCTGCAGCACCGTGCCGACGTTGGCGTGCCCGGCGGCGAGGAGCCGTCGATAGATGCGCAGGGTGGGATCCACGCGCGCCGACTCTTCCATGTCCATTCGGACGAACTGCCCGTGCGCCGCGGCCCGTTCGACGAGGCGGGCAACGTTGGCGTAGGCCAGCTCCTCGCCGACGTTCAACCCCAGGTGCGTCAGCTTCACGGCGAGTCGCGTGGGGAGGCGCTCATGCGCAAGACGGTCCAGCACTCCCAGGTACTCGTTTGCGATCGCGGTCGCGGCCGCGGCGTCGCCGACGCTTTCCCCGAGCAAGGTCGTGTTGGTTTCGAACCCGAGATCGGTGAGCCGCCGGAGGACGGCGACGCACTCGTCGAGCGTCTCCCCGGCCACGAACCGCGCCGCGCCCAACCGCATGCCGTACCGGCGCATCCACGCGGCCGCGCCGCGGTGCGTCGAAAGCCTCAGGATACCGCGGCGCATCACCGCGTTCACGGACAGGTCCACGCCTACCTCCTTCTCCTGTGACGGTCGGGTGCCGAAGGCGCTCGGCCACCCGGACGGACCGGCGATCACACCAACAACTGACGAGGCGCGCTCGGCGGAGAGCGCCCGGACCTGGTTAGCCGCCGGACACCGCCGGGCCCACCAGCTCGCCCGTCACCCGGACCCAGGCGCCGGGCGGTGCCGTCGAGGCCTCGGCGTCGGGGTGGAGGATTGCCGCGAGGATCTCCATCCCATCCACGACACGCGGCCCCGAGCGGCTGAAGAAGCTGCTGGCGTCGGTTGCGTACACCTGGCCGGAGACGACCGCGGGGAGCGCGCGCCACTCCGGCCGCCCGGCGATCGCGCCGAGTTCGCGGATCGTGCGCGCCACGTCGAACCCGCACACCGTGAGCACCACCACGTCCGGCGCGGCGCGCGCGATCTCATCCCACTCCACCCGAAACGAGGGGCGTCCGTGTCGGCCCAGCACCTCATGCCCCCCGGCGCGCTCCACGATCTCGGGCATCCAGTGGCCCCCGCAGAACGGCGGATCGAGCCACTCCATGCAGAACACGCGCGGTCGCGGACGATCACGTACGGCACGCTCCACCGCGGCGATCCGATCCCGGAGACGCCCCACCATCTGCCGGGCGGCCTCCCCGCGCCGGGCGGCCTCCCCGACCGCCAGAATGTTCCCGAGGACGTCATCCAGCGTGTGGGGATGGAGCCGCACCACGCGTGGCGACCCGGGCAGGCGCGCCGCCACCGCCTCTACGTCGAGGCTCGGCAGCGCGCAGACGTCGCAGAGATCCTGCGTGATCAGCAGGTCGGGCCGCGCGGCGGCGAGCACGTCCAGGTCGATCCGGTACAGCGGCTCTCCACGCGAGAGCGCACCCGTGACCTGCGCGTCGATCTCCCGACTGGACGCGGCGGCGTCGATCAGCGGCCGCACCGCGACCGGCCGGCCGCGGATCTCCGGAGGATAGTCGCACTCGTGCGTCACGGCCACGATATCGCCGGCGACCCCCAGGGCGCAGACGATCTCCGTGGCGCTCGGCAGGAGCGTGGCGATCCTCACCTCCGCCCACCGCTCGACGGCCCTGTGTATCCGCTCCCGTCTTCGGGCGCAACGAGCACCTCGAACGTGACGTGCTCCAGACCGTCGAGCACCGCATCCGCGGCGGAGAAGTCGAGCGAGCGCGTCAACGCCGACGGCACGGCGATGCATCGCATGCCGGCGGCCTTCGCGGCGCGAACGCCGTTCTCGCTGTCCTCGAGCACCGTGCACACGTCCGGTGGCACCTCCAGCCGGCGCGCGGCCAGCAGATAGACGTCTGGGGCGGGCTTCGCGAGCGGAACCTCGTCCCCTCCCGCAATCGCGCCAAACTGGCCCGCAAGGCCGAGCCGTTCCACCATCGAGGCGACCCGGGCGTGCCGGGACGACGACCCGATCGCGAGCCGCCACCCGCGCTCCCGGAGGCGGCGGAGCAGCGGCACGACGCCCGGCAGCGGGACCATGTACGAGGGCTCGATCGAGTCGTACAGCGCGCGCCACTCCGCCTGCACCGCGTCGACGGATGCGGGGTCGTCGCCGCGAAACGGCCCGAACGGATCGAACGGCCGGTCGTTGCGGCCGACGTTCTTGAGCCACGACGCCATCGGAAAGGTAAGCCCGTGGCGCGCGTACAGCGCTTGCCAGGCGAGATATTCCGGCATCTCGGTGTCGACGATCAGGCCATCGAAGTCGAACAGCACGGCGCGTGGCGGCATCACGTTCAGGATAGCAAATCGCGGCCGGGGCCGCGCGAGCAGCCGCCGGCATGCGGCGCGGATGGGTGGCGGGGGCGTCAAGACTTGGTGCGGCACCGTTACCGGCGCGTTGCAGGGGACAAGTTATACTAAGATGCCGATGCGGACCGACGCGCGCCTGCCCGCGCAGGAACTGATGGACGACCCGGCCTGCGGAGAACACGAGCTCCGCCAGGCGCTGCGGGATCTCGCCCGGATCAACCGGAGCTTCGGGGCGCATGCGTTCGTCCGGGCCTACCTCGACCGCGCGCTGCCGGTCTGGCGCGCCCACCGCGCGCACGCAACCGCTCCGCTCCGCGTGCTCGACGTCGCGACGGGCGGTGGCGACGTCCCGGCTGCCACGGCGCGCTGGGCCGCCCGGCGCGGTGTCGACGTGCGCGTCGTCGCGGTCGACCGCCACCCCACGATCGTGCGCCTGGCACGGGAGGCCACCGCACGCCACCCCGATATCAGCGTCGTGCTGGCGGACGCACGCGCGCTCCCGTTCGCCGCCGGCAGCTTCGACGTCGGCGTCTGCACGCTCGCGCTCCACCACATGAGCGATGACGACAGCGCGATCCTCCTCCGGGAACTGCACCGGCTCGCGCGCATCGGGTTTCTCGCCGTGGATCTCGTGCGCGGGCGCGCCGGCCACACGGCCGTGTGGCTGATGACGCGGTTGAGCCGCAGCGCCCTGATCCGTCATGACGGACCGCTCTCCGTCCGCCGGGCGCGCTCCGTGGGGGAGTATCGCCAGCTGGTCCAGGCGTCGGGCGTACCGGGCCTGCGCGTCTCCACGCTGCCGCTGTTTCGCGTCTCGCTGACGCGCCTCGAATGACGCTGACGGCCGACGTCATCGTCGTCGGAGGCGGCCCGGCGGGCAGCGCGACCGCCGCGGCGCTGGCCCGGCGGGGCTGCCGGGTGACGCTGTTCGAACGCGAGACGTTTCCCCGCCGGAAGCCGTGTGGCGACTTCCTGAATGCCGGCTGCGCCGCGGCGCTTGAACGTCTCGGCGTGCGCGACGCGGTGGCGGGCGCGGGCGCACGGCCTGTGCTCGGGATGCACATCGTAGCACCCGAAGGCACCGCGGTGACCCTGCGGTTCGGGGGACGCGCGGGATGGGCGCTGCCGCGTCGGGCGCTCGATCAGCTCCTTCTCGCTCACGCGGCAAACACCGGGGTGCGCGTGCACCAGCGCGTGAGCGCGGTGGCGATCGAGCGAGACGGCGGGAGGACGCGGGTGACGGTCGCGCATCGCGGCACCGGGGCCACCGAGACGCATACGGCCGCGCTGGTCGTGGGCGCGGACGGGCTTCGCTCCCTGGTGGCGCGCGCGACCGGCCTCGGCGGCCCGCCGCGCCGCGGGCGGTACACGGTCGGCACATACCTGGAGGGGGTGCTGCCGCTGGAGGACGGCGGCGGCGGGGATGTGGGCGAGATCCACCTGCGGCGCGAACGGTACTGTGGCGTCGTCTACCTGCCGGGCGGCCTCGCCAACGTCACACTCGCCCTCGGGCGCACGGAGCTGCGCGCGTGGCGAGGCGCGGTCGAGGCAGGGTACTGGGCATCGCTGCGGGGTTTCCCGGCGCTCTCGGACCGTCTGGCGCGGGCGCGGCGGGTCGATGCCGTGGCCGCGACGGGACCGCTCGCCTACTGGCGCCGCCGCTGCGTCGCCGACGGGATCATGCTTGTGGGTGACGCCGCGGCGTACATCGACCCGCTCACGGGTCAGGGTGTGTATCTGGCCCTGCGGGGCGCGGAACTGGCCGCGGCCACCGCGCTGCGCGCGCTGGACCGGACCGGACCTCGACTGGGGAGCCTCGGCACGTACGAACGAGACCGGCGACGGGAACTTTGGGGAGTCTTCGCGATCTCCCGGGTCTTGCAGGCGCTCGCATTCCGCCCCGGGGTCGCGAGCCGCACCCTCCGGCGCCTGGCCGCGCGGCCGGAGCTCGGGGCCGCCCTGATCGGGGCGATCGGGAACTTCGCCGCGCCGGGATCTGTGCTCCGCGCCAGATTCCTCGCGCAGGCGCTCGGGGTGTTGTGATGGCGGCGCAGGCACGCGCCCGGCGGCGGCCGGTGGCGATGCACACGGAGACTACGATCCGCATCCACGGCCGCGTGGACGCGATCTTCGAGTACGCGGCCTGCGTGGAACACTGGCCCGAGTGGCTGCCGCACTATCGCAGCGTCCGCATCCTCGACACGCACGGTCCTGAGCGCACCATTGAAATGAAGGCGCGACGCGGCCGGCTGCCGGTGTGGTGGTGGGCGCGGCAGGTGCGGCTGCCGGCGGAACGCCGGATCCGCTACACGCATCTGCGGGGCGTCACCCGCGGCATGGAGGTCGAGTGGCGCCTCGAGCCGGGCGCGGCGGGCGACGTGCACGTCACGATCGTGCACGAACTCACCCTGCGGTGGCCGCTCATCGGAGGTGCCGTGGCGCGGTGGATCATCGGTCCAGTGTTCGTCGAGCCCATCGCCGGGCGAACGCTGGCACGAATCAAGGCACTCGTCGAAGGAGGGGACGCATGAGACGCCAGGTTGTGGTGACGGGAGTCGGTGCGGTCACGCCCATAGGGCTCCGCGCCGCCGGTCTCTACGACGGGCTGCGCCGGGAACGGTCCGCGATCGACCGCATCACCCGGTTCGACGCCGCGCCGTTCAACTGCCAGATCGCCGGTGAGGTGCGGGAGTTCGATCCGGCCGCCTACATGGACGCCAGGCGCCTGCGCCGGCTGGATCGCTACGCGCAGTTCGCGGTCGCGTGCGCACGCATGGCCTTCGACGACGCGGGCCTCGACCTCACCGACGAGAACCACGACGCAATCGGGTGCTTCGTCGGTTCCGCGCTCGGCGGAGGCGCGTTCGCGGAGGAGCAGCACGCGACGTTCCTGTCGCAGGGGATCCGCCGCATTAAGCCGACGCTCGCGTTGGCGGTGTTCTGCGGCGCCGCGTCGTGCAACATCGCGATCGAGCACGACCTGCGAGGGCCGAGCAGCGCCAACTCGGACAGCTGCGCGAGCGGAACGATCGCAATCGGCAACGCGTTCCGCGCGGTGCGCGACGGGTACGCCGACGTGATGATCGCCGGAGGCGTCGAGGTGCCGCTGGCGCCTCTCGTCTTCGGGGCGTTCGACCTGATCCGCGCGATGTCCACGCGCAACGCCGAGCCGGCGCGGGCGTGCCGACCGTTCGATCGTGGCAGGGACGGCTTCGTGATGGCCGAGGGCGCGGCGCTGCTGGTCCTGGAAGAACGCGAGCACGCGCGCCGGCGCGGCGCGCCGGCATATGGAACCGTCGTCGGGTACGGGAACTCGAACGACGCCCACCACATGACCGCGCCGTTGCCGTCTGGCGCCCAGGCGGCCCGGGCGATGCGCGACGCGCTCGCGGAAGCGGACCTCACGCCCGATCAGGTCGACTACGTCAACGCCCACGCGAGCAGTACGCCGCTCAACGACAGCGCCGAAACGCTGGCGATCAAGCAGGTGTTCGGTGACCGCGCGCACGACATCCCGGTCAGCGGCACGAAGCCGATGCACGGCCACGCCCTCGGCGCCACCGGCGCCATCGAGGCGGCGATCTGCATGCTCGCGCTGCGACACGGGTACATCCCCCCGACGCTGAACCTGGAAGACGCCGATCCGGCGTGCGACCTGGACTACGTGGCGGGGAGGGGCCGCGAGGCGTCGCCGCGCTATGTGCTCAGCAATTCCTTCGGGTTCGGCGGGATCAACGCGAGCCTGGTGTTCGGACGGGCGGGCTGAGCCTGCATGCGGGCGGTCCGCAGGTAACCTGCTACCGCGTGCGCTCGTCCACGACCCGCCGGAGCTTTCCGCCTTCGCTGCGCGGCAGCGTGCCCGGCGGCGCGAGGGTCACCTCGATCGCGATGCCGACGACCCCGCGAAGCTGCCTGGCGATGCGATCGCGAAGCCCCTCGGCCGCGGGGGTGCCCGACCCGAGCGGACCCGACGCGCCGGGCCGCGCCGGCGAGACCTCGATCCGGGCCTCCAGCGCGTCGAGCGTGCGCGGCCGCGTCACGACGAGCTGGTAGTGGGGCGACAGCTCGTCGAACTGCACGAGCACCGACTCCACCTGCGACGGGAACACGTTGACGCCGCGGATGATCAGCATGTCATCGGTGCGGCCGATCACGAGCGACATCCGCACGTGCGTCCGGCCGCAGACACACGGCGTGGGGTCGAGCGACGCGATGTCCCCCGTCCGGTACCGGATCACCGGCAGCGCTTCCTTGGTCAGCGTCGTGAACACCAACTCCCCGGGCTGGCCGGCGGGCACCGGCTCCCCGGAACCGGGGTCGACCGCCTCGACGAGAAAATGATCCTCGAACACGTGCGACCCGTGTTGTGCCTCGACGCACTCGTTGCTCACACCCGGACCGATCACCTCGCTCAGGCCGTAGATGTTCACCGCCTTGAGTGGCAACCGCCGCTCGATCTGCCGGCGCATCTCGCCGGTCCACGGCTCCGCCCCGAGCACCGCGATCCGCAGCGACAGGGAGGCGGGATCGAGACCGCGCGCGGCCGCCGCCTCAGCGAGCGTCAGCATGTACGACGGCGTGCACGCGATCACCCGCGGGCAGAAGTCCTGAATCAAGAGCAGTTGACGCTCGGTGTTGCCGCCGGAGACCGGCACGACGGTGAGCCCCATCAGCTCCGCGCCGTAGTGCATGCCCAATCCGCCCGTGAACAGCCCGTATCCGTAGGCGTTGTGAAAGACGTCGCCGGGTCGGGCGCCGCTCGCCGCGAGCGAACGGGCGCACACCTCCGCCCACACGCCGAGGTCGCCGCGCGTGTACCCGACCACCGTCGGCTTGCCGGTGGTCCCCGACGACGCGTGCACACGCACGACCTGGTCCATTGGCACGGCGAACAGCCCGAACGGGTAGTGCTCGCGGAGGTCGGTCTTGCGCGTCATCGGTAGGCGGCGAACGTCGTCGACGTGCCGGATCTGCTCGGGGCGAACCCCGGCCCGGTCGAACGCCGCGCGATAGAACGGCACGCGATCGTACACGCGCCGCGCCACGTCGCGTAGCCGGGCGACCTGGAGCGCCGCCAAGTCCGCGCGGGGCATCGTCTCGGCGGCCACGTTCCAGATCATCGCGCGATCGTCACCACCGCGCACGTCCGATCGTCCCCCTCTCCCGGGGCCAGCCGGGGCGACATGGGCCTACCAGGGGTCGGAGTACCGCTCTTCCTTCCACGGATCGCCGTGCAGGTGGTAGCCGTTTCGCTCCCAGAATCCCGGCTGGTTCTGGCGAGTCAGCTCGATCCCGCGCACCCACTTCGCGCTCTTCCAGAAGTAGAGTTTCGGCACGACAAGGCGACAGGGACCACCGTGCTCGGCCGCAAGCTGGCGGCCGTCGTGCGTGAACGCGAACAGCGTATGGTCGTCGAGCAGGGCCTGGAGCGGGAGGTTGGTGGTGTATCCGCCGTACGCGTGCACGGTCACGAAACCGGCGCCGGCTCTCGGGGTGACGTGCCGCAACACCTCCCGGCACGCGACGCCTTCGAAGGTGTTGTCGAACCGCGACCACGCGGTGACGCAGTGGATGTCGCAGCGCACGAGGGCGCGCGGCAGCCGCGAAAACTCGTCCCACGTCCAGCGGACAGGCGTCTCGACCTCGCCGGTCACCTCAAAGATCCACGTCGCTTGGTCGACCCGGGGCATGCCGCCGTAGTGGAGCACCGGCCACTTCTCGGTCTTCGTCTGGCCGGGCGGAAGTTTCAGCCGCGTGGTGTCTGCCACCCTGGTCTCCCTCAGCTGCCTCGGAGGGGCTACGGGTGCGCGCGCGACTGTGCGATCGGCGTCGGCGCCACCGGCGGACGGCCGCCGAGAACCCGCACCGAATGTCCCACCGCCGCGAGCGTCTCGGGAAGCAGGTACGCCCCCTGCGCGTGCAGCGCCCCCTGCAGACTGTGCACGAGCTCCGGGGAGAGCGCCATCTGGCGGAACGAGGTGCGGTTGTCAATGGAGATCACCGCGGCCAGACCGGCGGCCTGGCCCTCCTCCATCGTCGTCGGCACGACGCGCGCCGAGCCGGCGGCCTCATAGGTCGCGGAGATCGACCGGCTGGCGACGAGCAGGTTGCCCAGGCCGTAGGGCACGAGGCACCTCAGCGGAATCGTGTAGACGTACCGCCTCGCCGCGAACGGGTTGAACTCGCCGGGCCGGTATGGATGCAGGTCGATCGGATAGCTTGCGACGCCGACCGCGTCCCAGAACACCCGGCTCGCCACGATGTCCTGCGCGGTCAGCGTGTACAGGCCGCGGATGTGCCGCGTCTCCCGCACGTAGAGGTAGTCTGCGGACCGGATCAGGAAGGCGTGGTCGAATCCGGGCGCCATCTCGCGAAGGTACTCGACCAGCGCCGGAAGCTCCAGACGCCCGCGGCGCATGCCGTCCGCCACGGACACGGGGTCGGTGCCGTCGACATCGAAGACTAGTAGGCCGTTGATCAGTACGGAATGGTTGCTCTGCGCGCCGATGTTGAGATCGTAGATGGCGACGCCGGGCTGCGTCGGATGATACTGCCGCATGATCGTGTCGTAGCCCCAGACGTTTCCGCGATACATCCCGGCGGTGCGAAGCATCGCATGACTCCGGCCGCTCACGTACGCCATGACCTGCCGCCAGTTCACGCCACCGAGTTCGAACACGAGCGTCGAGGACATCATCGTCCGGTCGATGCCCGAACTCTCGCGCCCGAGGGCGTAGGGCACGCCCGCCATCGCGGAGACGTCCGCGTCGTCCGTCGCGTCGATGATCCGCTTCGCGCAGACCGTCTCCTCTTGGTGCGTCAGGAGGTTCTGGACGATGATGCCCCTGATCCACGGTCCATCGACGATCGCGGCCACCGGGCGTGTCAGCGTTCGGAGCGTGATCAAGGGCTCCTTGCGGACCTCGTCGAGGAACACGCGCTTGGCCACGTCGATGTCGAATGTCATCCCTAACCGCTGGTAGATCTCCAGGAAGACGCCCTGGGCCAGCTGCTGCCCGTCGTGGCCGTAGTCCATATCGAGCATGTTCAGCATGGGGCCGGTCAAGTCGCCGCCCAGGTACGGACGTGCCTCGGTCATGAACACCGGCTCTCCCATGCGGGCCGCCGCGACGGCCGCCGCGACCCCCGCTGGTGTCCCGCCCGCGACGTACACCGGGACCGTGACGGAGCACTGGTAGGGGAACGAGGGCGGTGGAACGCTCGCCGCGCTCCACGCGCCTGGAACCACGAGGCACACTGCGCACAGCAACACACCCGCGATCACACGGAGGCGAAGGGACCCTGTCACGACCCGACCGACGCTTAGCACTCTGCGCGACATTATACCAGAAACACGGTCGGGAAAGGTCCTTTGTTCCAACAAAGTTCGCGCTGTTCGCGCTCCGGCCCGTTCGATCGGCGGTGTTTCGCGCGCATTCGGACAGGGCAGGCGCCCCACGGCTGGAACAGCCTGCCGCGGCGCGGGGAGCGCCGGCTACATACCGGGCGTGTGGGCGGGCTGAGGGGCCGCCGGCCGGACGAAGATCCGGCACAGAATCAGGCTGAACTCGTACAGCAGCGCCATCGGGATGAACACCAGGATCATGGTGACGGGGCTCCAGTCCGGGGTCCCCAACACGGCGATCCCGGCCGCGATCATGTACGCGATCCGCCACTCCTTGCGGAGGGTCCGGGGGCTGACGATCCCCAGCATCGCGAGGGACAGGATCAACAGCGGCGTCTCGAACGTCCCGCCGACGATCGCCAGAAAGAACAGGATGTAGGTGATGTACGCGTTCGCGGTGATCAGCACGTTGAACTGACTGCCCGCCTGCGAGATGAGCCAGTGCGTGCTGATGGGGAGGACGAAGACGTACGCGAACACGACGCCGCACGCGAACAGCACGCCGGCGAGAAGCGCGATGGGGACGACGCGGCGCCGTTCGTGGTCGGTGAGCGCGGGAGCAATGAACGCGAACATCTGATAGACGATCCACGGCATGCTTACCCCGATCCCGAACAGGAACGCGACCTTCATCTTCACGAGGAACGGCTCGAGCACCGTCAGGGTGGTGAGCTTGATCCCACCGAGCGGCCGGAGCAAGAGATGCAGCAGGACGTCCACGAAGACCAGTCCCACCCCGCTCCCGATGAGCAACCCGACAATGGCGTAGGTGAGCCGCTGCCGCAGCTCCTCCAAGTGCTCGATGAGGGTCATCTCTTTGTCGTGCGTCATCATCTCACTGCGCATCCTGCATGAGCTGGGAGACCGTCACTAACCGATAGCCTCTCCGCTGGAGCTCAACGATGATTGAAGGGAGCGCGCGCACCGTGTTCAGCGTCCCGTTGTGCAATAGGACGATACCGCCGGGCTCCGCGTGCGCCAACACGCGGTCCACGACTACCTTCGCCGGTGGCAGCGCCCAGTCCCCCGAGTTGTCCGTCCACATGGCGAGCCCCAAGCCCGCGCGGTGCGCGGCCGCCACCACCGCGTCGGTGTAGTCGCCGCCGGGCGGACGGAACCAGCGTGGCCATCGGGAGGCGGCGTGCTCGATGACGGCGCGTGTGACCTCGATCTCCTGAGCAACCGTCGCGTCGTCCACCGATGTCATGTTGGGATGATGAAACGTGTGATCGCCGATCTCGTCGCCGTCGGCGGCCATCTCTCTGAGGAGGTACGGGTACGCTTGCGCGTGCTCGCCGATCACGAAAAACGTCGCGTGCGCATCGTACCGGCGCAGGATCGCGAGCAGCAGCGGCGTCGCCACCGGGCTCGGGCCGTCGTCGAAGGTCAACGCAATCTCGCGGCGCAACGGGGTCCCGCGCCAGACGCGGCCCTGATTCTCGCCACCGAACAGGAGCCCCTGCAACCGCCGCTTCGTTTCGACGACGCTCGCAAACAGGCCGCCGTGGAAGGTCTCCGTCGATTCGGCCGTCCGGTCGCCGGGCAGCCGCGGGAGCCGGACCCGCTCGCCGGCCGGCAGGTGAGGATCGTGCGGCTCGGCCGCCGGCTCGACCAGGTCGCCCGCAAGCAGGACCGGACTGTACCAGATGTCGCCTGCCCGGGCGAGCGCCGCGCCGGGGTTCGGATCCGATCCGCCGTCGAGGAGGCGCGCGCGCGCGACCTGGGCGGTGAACGTCGCGTCGGTCCGGCGTCCGTCGAACCGGCCGGACCGGTGGAAGTAGCCGGTTAGCAGCACGCGCGTCACTCGCGGGTCGGCGCGGAGCGCCGTGGTGCTCAGGGCGTACGCGCTCGCCTGGACCTCGCGGACGGCGGCGCCGGCGCCGCCGGTCCAGTCCATGCCGTACACGAACCAGACCCAGGCCAAACGCGCCAGTCGGCCGTCGGAAAGCTTCGTGACCCCGTCGCTCGCGACCGTCACCTTCACCACGAACGGTGTCAGCCCGCGGGCGGCCAGCGCCCTCCACACCACCTTCTCCTCCGCGGCGATGCCCGATCCGATCACGTGGGTGTTGTTGGTGATGTAGGGCGACACGGGCACGGGCGGCACCGCCGACGGCTGTTGTGGGCCGGACGCCGCGGCCTCCGCGGGGAGCGGGGACAGGATGGCCGCGAGCCACGCGCGCGCCCGCGCGTCCCACTCCATCGGCGTGCGCAACGACCCAACGGACCGGAGCGACGCGCCGACGCGCACCATCTCCGGTGAGGGGAGATCCCCGACAAGCGTAAATGAGACGCCGCGGGCGTTCCAGTGCAGCACGTTGGCGACGCCGCGGGCGGCAATCATGCCGGAGACGCCGTCGACCTGCACCTGCTGCGCGTTCGGCGGCGCGCCCTGCGCACCCAGGCTCTCGAACAGCGTGAGCGTGGCCACGCCGTCCGTGAAGGCGAACACTGCGGTCGGCACCTCGTGGAGGGCGACGACGCGCGAGCCGACCAGTTTGTACCCGGCCGGGAGGTACGCCGGAAGTTGCGGCGTGAACCCGACGCGAGATGCGATCTGTTCGATCGCTAGCTTGGCGGGAGGCCGGCGTGTCTCGATCTGCGCGCCCGGCGGCGGGGTGACCTCGAACAATCCCGGGGGAAACGTCGGGTTGATCTGGATGTTGATGAACGCCGACGCCTGGTTGAGGGCGCCGCCCGGGCCGTACCGCTCAAATCTGAGAATGAGGCGCGTCCCCACGTCCACCCAGACTCTGAGACGCGGCCGACCCGGGAAGCGACTCTGGACGTCGATCACGCGCGCGGCCCGGCCCGCGACCTGCTCGACCCCGGCGAAACGCACGGTGTAGTTCTCCGCGATCTGCGGGAGAATCTGCTGCGTCAGCGCTTCTTCGTCGGTTCGGGCCGCCGGCGAGCGGATGATCCGGTTCGTCGCGCGGACGTATGTGGTCTGCGCACCGCCGTCGATCACCACGATCCGGGCCGGCTGATCCCCGACGGCGAGGTACTCGAGCCGCGTCCGGTCGGGCGCTTGATGATATACGCGGACCAGAACCGCCTGCACGCGACCGGCCCACACCGTCGACGTCCGCGTCCCCCGGTAACTCACCCGGCCGAGCGCGGTGGCGGCCGCGCGGAGCCAATCCAAGGCGGCCGCGTCGACTGCCGGCGGAGGCGCGGCGGGTTGGGGCCTCGCCGCAGGCGCGAGGGCGGCGCCGACGAGACTCCACCCCATCACGCCGATCGCCAGAACGGCGATCCGGCGGCGGGCCAGCGCGATCATGTTACGGACGAGGCGACTCCGGGGTGGAGGTATCCGAGGTCACGAACGTCGGTGCCGCCTCGTCTCCGAGCGGCCGGTCAACCGACAACACAAGGTACTCGCGAACGTACGCATCCGTATCGAGGGGCGTCTCCCGGGGCATGAGCCGATCGGCGATCCACGCGGTCGGCAGCCCCAGGATCAACAGCAGGGTCGCGCACGCAAGGGCGATGCGAAACGGCGGACGAACGGCAAACCACGCGAGCGCACCGCGGCGTGGCGCGCGTGCGGTTTCTCGCTGCAACCGCCAGTGCACCCGCTCCGTAAGGCCCTCCGGCATCGCAGGCTCCGGCAACCCGCGCAACATCTGTTGCAGCGTCTGTAGTTCACGGTAGGCGCGGCCGCAGCTCCCGCATACCTCAAGGTGTGCCTCGACCCGCTCGAGGTCGCCTGCGTTCAGCGCGCCGTCGAGATAGGCGGAGAGGCGATCGGTGACGTGCTCGTTCACTCCCGGCTCCTTCTCACCAGATGAGGCCGCAACGCGTGCCGGAGCATCTCCCGGCCCCGGTGCAAGCGCGACCGCACCGTGCCGACCGGACAGCCCACCGCGGCCGCGATCTCATCATACGATAGGCCCTCCACGTCCGCAAGCACGACGGCCGTCTTGAACTCCTCCGGCAGCCGGTCCAGCGCTGCCTGGATCGGCCCGTCCAAGTCGGCGACCTCGGTCAACTGCTGGGGATCGTCGCGTGTGTCGCCGATCAGCGTGACGAGCGCGTCGCCGCTTGGCCCGACCGGCGCATCCAGCGACGTCTCGGGGCGTCGTCCTCGGCGCCGTACCCGGTCGATGTGGGTACGGGTCATGATCCGGTAGACCCAGCGGTCGAAGTACGTCCCCGGTTGATACCGGTCGAACGCGCGGAACGCCTCCACGAGCGCTTCCTGGACCAGATCCTCGGCGTCGTCGGCGTTGCCCGCGAGACGGTACGCGACGCGGTGAATACTCCGCAGGTGGCGATGCAGCAGCTCCTCGAACGCGGCGAGACGGTGGGTACCGCTTCGGTCGGCCGATCCGAACGTCACCCCGGTTCTCCCCGCGAGCCCGTCCAGCGCGAATACCGCGTCACCCATCTCCCGCCCCCTCGGTGCCGCCTTCGCATTATAGCGTCGTCGGGGGGCGGAAAGTTCCCCGTGCGCGCGAGATCAGCGGGTCGGCACCCCTCCGCCGAGGAGCGCCTCGCGAAACGCCTGGACGCACGTCGATGGGGTGATCCCCACGATGAGGTCCCCCGCTTCGAACACGGTGTCGCCGGAGATCACCTCCGCGGCTTCCCCTCGCACCAAGATCGCGAGCGCGCAGTTCGGCGGCAACGAGAGGTCCCGGACGCGCCTGCGCAGGGCCGGCGCGCCAGCCGTCAACGCGACTTCGACCAGTTCGAGGTTGCCGCGGCGGAGGGCGCTCAACGGGATGACGTCGGCGACCTCGACTTCCTGTTCGATCAGGCTGTAGATCAGCTTGGTGGAACTGACCGTTTCGTCGATCCCGAGCAGCTGGAACGTCACCTCGTTCTTGGGATTGTTGATGCGGGCGATCACGCGCTGCACTTGGAACTTCCGTTTCGCCATCTGGCAGATCACGAGGTTGTCTTCGTCGTCGCCCGTGACCGCGGCGACAAGATCGGCCCGCGCGGCGCCCGCCTGTTCGAGGGTGGTCACCTCGCACCCGTCCCCGAGGATGACGCTGTCCCCGAACGTCTCCTGCAGCAGGTCGTACCGCTGACGCGATTTCTCGATCAGGGTCACCTCCTGCCCCGCGGCGTGCAACGCCTTGGTCAGGTAGTACCCGACTTTCCCGCCCCCGGCGACGATCACGTACATCTGGTTACCGGCTCCTTTCCGGCACGGCGCCCGACGACCCCCGCGGCCACGCGCTGGGCGTGCCGCGGACCGCCTGGTAGTCCTCCACGCTACGGTACGGAACGCCGACCAGATAGTCCCGGCACATCCCCGCCCCCAGCAGCGTCGGGCTGATCGTGTCGATGCCGAGCTCGCGGTACGCCTCGGCCCGCAGCGGATCGTAGATCCGCGCGATGACCCGGGGCACCTTGAATCGCACCTTGACGATCTGCGCAGACATGATGTTGGTGTTGTCCCCGTTCGTGGTGGCGGCAAATCCCCCCGCCCGCTCGATTCCGGCCTTGCGCAGCACGTCCTCGTCGATCCCGATCCCGAGGATCATCTTGCCCTTGAACCCTCGGGCAAGCCGTCGGAACGACTCCCGATTCCGGTCGATGACCGCCACCGAATGCCCCTCGGACTCGAGGGCCATCGCCAGCGTTGCGCCGACCCGTCCGCACCCGAGGACAACTACGTGCATCGTCATACGCCCCCTTTGGCTATATGCCCCCGTGTCCCGTTACACCGGACGCAGAGGCGCTTCCTGCCCCTTCCCCGCTTCCCCCGCCGGCGCTCCGTCGGGTGGAGCCGCGGTCGCCCCGATGCTGGTCTCCGCGAGCCGATCGATGATCACCTCACACGGCGCTTGGCGGAGCAGCGACTCGGCCGCGCGCGCCGTCGAGCCCTCGAGCAGCCCGGCGCCCGGCGAGATCCCCATCACGATGAGATCGACGTCGTTGTCCCGCGCGGTCCGCGCGATGCCTTCGCCGGCGTCCCGTGCGCGGACGATCTCTCCTTCGACCTTGAGATCGTGCATCTCCACGATCTGCTTCGCCCGCTCGAGGCTCACGGTCGCCTGTTGCTCCACGTCCGGCAGCGGGACGCCGAGCGAGAGTGTGCGGGGCACCTCGACGATGTAGCTCAGGCGGATCGACGCCTTCTGAAACTGGCCGAGCCGGCTCGCGACTTCCACCGCACGCTCCGAGTAGTACGCCTCGAGAATCGGCACGAGGATCGTGCGCACCGCCCCGACCGAATGGACCGCGCGCGCCACCTCCGGCGAGACCGGACGGGGAACCCGAAGCATCCATAGCAACAGCGCCGCCAGCGCGGCGGCGAACCCAGCCGCGAGGACGGTACCGACGGCGCTCACCTGCAATGCCGCGTTCACGTCGCCCTCCGTCCGCGCCGCAGGTACGCGACGACGAACGAGAGCCGGTAGACGCCGAGCCCCGCGAAACAACCTCCCACGAGGATCGCGGTGAGGTGAACGCCGAGCGGCAGAGTGCGCGCCAGGATCACGATGCCGAGCGCGACCATGAGGACGCTGGACACCGTCCGGTAGCCGTCGGTCCAGGTGAACCGCGGCGCCTCACGCATGGGGCTGCGCCCTCGTGAGCCGGCGGTCGCGCTGGGCCAACGCAATGTCGTACTGCTCGAGCAAGTCGTGCTCCTCGGCGTCCTTGAGAATGGCGCGCTGCTGCTCCTCCCAGTGGTGCTCGATGCTGCCGGTCACGGGCAGCCGCCGACGGCGTCGGTACAGCACGTAGTACGCCAAACACACCAGCACCCACGCCGGACCGGCCACCCGGCCGATCGCGTGCGTCAACACGACCTCGGTCAACGTGAACAGCACGCCGACGAGACCGAGAAACCCGACGATCGGGATCATGACCGTCGTCCCGCCGCGCTGCCACGGGATGTTCACCGGGACGCGGTACGGCCGGGGCGTGTACGGGTCGCGAAACCGAAGGGCGATCAGCGCGACGAACACGAGCGTGTACCCGAGCGTCGCCCCGAACGCGTACATGTTCGCGAGCGCGTTCACCGCGTTCGGCGTCAGGAACGCGAGCAGGGCTTCCAAGAGGCCGATCCCGGAGAAGATGATGATCGCGCGCACCGGCGTGCGATGCTTCGGGTGCACATCGCGCAGCCACGACGATGCGAGGTTGAGGCGGCTCATCGAGTACACCAGCCGGCTCGCCCCCATCACGCCGGCGTTCGCGGAGATCAGCAGGACGACCGCACCGAGGGTCGCGGCGAGCGGCCCGGCAAACGCGCCGACGATCGGCAACCGGCTGCCGAACAGCGCCACCGAGTCACCGACGTCCTTCGCGTAGGCCTGCCACGGCAGAATCCCGAGCGCCGTGATCGAGAAGAACACGGCGAACAGGAACACGCTGCCGATCAGCCCGATCGCGGTCCGGGGGATCACCGTCGCAGGCCGCCGCGTCTCCTGCGCCGCCTGGGAGATCGACTCCAATCCGACGTACGAGATGATCGCCAGCGACGACCCGTACATGAACTGTTTCAGCGTCGGGAACTGGTGCACCCACTGCTGCGCAAGAAGCTCCGGCCGCCACGCGAAGACCAGGCCAATGATGATCAGGCCCGCCTCGACGACGAGGCCGAACACCCCGAGCACCTCATTGAGCAGCGACGACTCGCGCACACCGATCACGTTCACCCACGCGAGCAATACGATCAGGATCGTCGTCTCGCCCGCCCACAGCGGATTGATGTTGACGAACGGACCCAGCGTCATCCTGAAGTCCCGGACCGCGGGGAGAAAGAAGTTCACGTAGCCGGCCGCGAACGTGGCGAACAGCGCGATGTCGATCGTGTAATCGAGCAGCAACGCCGCCCCAGCGACGAACCCCGGCAGGTCGCCGAGTCCCCGGCTCACGAAATACTGCCCCCCGCCCGCCATCGGGTACGCGGAGGTGAGCTCGGTGTACGCGAGCCCGATCATGACGTAGACGAGCCCGGCCGCGGCGAACGCGAGGGGCGCCGCGCCCATCGTTGCCGCGATCACGATCCCGAGCGCCGCGTAGATGTCCGCCCCGACGTCGGCGAAGCCCCACATGAACGAGCCCCACAGCGAGACATCGCGGCGCAGGTGCGGCTCCGGGGCGAGATGGATCTGGGCGGGCGGCGTCCCCGCCACGTCAGCCACGGGGGCTCCCCTGAAGGAGGGACGCGCAGGACGCGGGCCGGGACCCCAGCATCACGGTGCGGCCGCAGCGGCGGGCGGTGTGGGGCGTCGGTTGACCCGACTCATCGCCGCCTCGAGCCCGTCGCGGGCGACGGCGAGCGCCGCCTCGACCGCGCGGGAGACCGCCTCGTCGATCGACGGCCGTTCATCGGGGGCGAACCGCTCCAGGACGAACTCCGCGGGATCGATCCCGGCCGGGGGCCGGCCGATGCCGATCCGCAACCGGGGAAACGCGCCGGTCCCGATCTCGTCGATGATCGACCGGATGCCGTTGTGGCCCCCCGCGCTGTTTCCAGGACGCAGGCGCAGGTGCCCGAAGGGAAGATCGAGGTCGTCGTGTACGATCAGCAGGTCCGCAGGCCGCCGGCGACGGCGGTGGAGCAGATCGCGAACGGCCACGCCGCTCTCGTTCATGAACGTCTCCGGGATTGCGAGCGTGACCGTCGCGGTACCGATGCGCGTCCGGCCGGCCCGGGCCCACCCGTCGTCGTCCAGCCGCACGCCTAAGTCTGCGGCCAGCCGCTCGACGACATCGCGCCCAACGTTGTGACGCGTCCCGCGGTACCGCCGCCCCGGGTTGCCGAGGCCGACGATGAGGATCATCGCACAAGCGTGAAGGGCGCGGCACACGTCCACGCCCTTCCCAACCGACGTCGCATACACACGGCCACGCTACTTCGGCTGCGGCTACTCCTTCTTCTCGGCCTTGGCTGGCTTGGCCTCGGCTGCGGGGGCCGCCTCGCCCTCGGCCGCCGCGGCGCGCCCAACCAACTCCGGTTCGACCGCGGCCTCGCCCTCGGCCACCGCGGGCGCCTCCTCGACTTCCTCCTTGGGCGCCACGACGGCCACGAGGACCTCTTCGGGCGGGGTAAGCACCTCGATGCCCTCCGCCACCTGGATGTCACGGACATGGAGGGCGTCGCCCACACCCAGGCCGGCGACGCTGACCGCGAGCCGATCGGGGATCTGCGTCGGCAGACAGCGGACGGTGACCTCGCGCCGGTGGGCTTCCAGGATCCCGCCGCCCGAGGCCACACCCTCGGGAGTTCCGACAAACACGATCGGGACGTCGACCTCCAGCGCCTCGGTCATGCTGATCTGGTGAAGATCCACGTGCAGGACCTCGCGGCGAAGGTGATGGCGCTGGATCTCGGTGATCATCACGGTATCGGACAGCTCCTCGCCGTCGCGCGCGATCCGAAGATCGATCAGCACGTTCCGGCCGGTCGCGAGCGCACCCAACACATCTTTACGTGCCAGCGACAGCGGCAGCGGCTCACGCGTTCGCCCGTACAGGATCGCCGGAACAAATCCGTCCTGCCGAATCTTCTTGACCGCGTTCTTGCCAACCGCCGAGCGCGTCACCGCGCCGAGGCTGATCCGTTCCATACCTGAACCCTCCCGGTTCCTGCCCCCCGCTCCGGTGTGCCACGCCCGAACACACGATCGCACGCGCGGGAATCTCTACGACGGCCCATTATAACACCCCCGCGGGAAGCCGACAACGGGACATCAAGTCGCGGGCGACGCCGCCGCGCCGTCGACGCGGACGAATTCCACGGCGGCCTCGCGAAGCAGCTGCTCCGCGAGCGCGTCGGGATACGGTTCCTGGTAGACGATGCGGAGGATCCCGGAGTTGACGATCATCTTCGCGCACGTGAGACACGGCTGATGGGTGGAATAGATCGTGCCGCCGGCGATCCCCACACCGTGATACGCGGCCTGGATGATCGCATTTTGCTCCGCGTGCAGGCAGAGGCAGCTATCGAGCGCGGTCCCCGCCGCGGCGCCGGACCGGCACCGCTCGCACCCGCCGTCGCCGCAGTTCTTCATGCCGCGGGGCGTATCATTGTACCCGGTGCTCAGCACCATCCGATCCTTGACGATCACCGCGCCGACACGCCGGCGGACACACGTCGAGCGCGTCGCGGCGAGGCGCGCCAGACTCATGAAGTACTCGTCCCAGGAGGGCCGGGCCGTCATCTGCGAACCACTCGTCACCGCGTGCCGTAGAGTCGGTCCCCGGCGTCGCCGAGACCGGGAATGATGTACCCGTGATCGTTGAGGTGCTGGTCCACCGCGGCGGTGTAGATGTCCACGTCTGGGTGTGTGGCGTGGACGCGTTCGATGCCCTCGGGCGCCGCGATCAACACCATCAACCGGATGGTCCGCGCCCCTTGCTCGCGGAGCAGGCGGATCGATTCCACGGCCGATCCGCCGGTCGCCAGCATCGGATCCACCACCAGCACCTGCCGGGCGTCGATGTCCGCCGGCAGCTTGCAATAGTAGGTGTGGGGATCGAGCGTGGCGGGATCTCGATAGATCCCGATGTGCCCCACCCGGGCGGTCGGCATCAGCCGCAGTACGCCGGCCTCCATCGCGAGTCCCGCGCGCAAAATGGGAACCACCGCGATCTCCTGGCCGGCGACGGTCGCCCCTCGGGCCACGCCGACCGGGGTGCGCACCTCGACAGCGCGAAGCGGGAGGTCGTTCGTGGCCTCGAAGGCCATGAGCATCGCGATCTCCTCAACGAGCTCACGGAACTCTTTGTGGCCGGTACGCGCGTCTCGCAGGATGGTCAGCTTGTGTTGGATCAGCGGATGGTCGAACACCCGCACCTGGCCCATACGATCACCCCGCGCTCCGGACGGCGTCTCGCAGGGGATTCGCGTTGCGCCTCTTCACACCCTGTGGAGGAGGACGCCGATTCTGGTCCGTGGGGGGACCAACCCCACGGCAGATCGCGGACGGCGGACGTCCGGTCCTGCGTGCGGGAGGCGCGCTCTCTGCCCGAGCCGAGGGAGGCGCCGGCGGAACGCACGCTCACGCCGCGAGGATCGCCTACCCGGCCACCTCCACCGGCTCCGGGTAAATCGGAAACGACGCGCACAGCTCGCGCACCTCGCCCCGCACGCGCCCGGTCACCGCGGCGTCGTCCGGCGCGGAGAGCACCGTGTCGATCCAGGCGCCGATGGTGCGCATCTCCTGCACCCCCATGCCGCGGGTCGTCATCGCGGGCGTGCCGATCCGGATGCCGCTAGTCGTCATCGGCTTCTGCGGATCGAACGGGATCATGTTCTTGTTCACGACGATGTGCGCGGCATCCAACAGCTGTTCCGCCTTCCGGCCGGTCAGCGCCTTGCTCCGCACGTCGACCAGCACCAAATGATTGTCGGTGCCGCCCGAGACGACGTGGTAGCCGCGTCGCAGCATTTCTTCCGCGAGTGCCCGCGCATTCTCGACGATGCGCGAGGCGTACGCGCGGAACTGCGGGGCGGCGGCCTCCTTGAAACAGACCGCCTTCGCGGCGACGCAGTGCATCAGCGGACCGCCTTGGGTCCCCGGGAACACCGCCTTGTCGATCGCCTGCGCATGCTGCGCGCGGCAGAGGATCATGCCGCCGCGGGGCCCGCGCAGCGTCTTGTGCGTGGTCGAGGTGACGACGTCGGCGTATCGCACCGGGTCCGGATGCGCCCCGCCGGCGACAAGCCCGGCGAAGTGTGCCATGTCCACCATCATCACCGCGCCCACCTCGTCGCAGATCGCTCGAATACGCGGGAAGTCGAACACCCGCGCGTAGGCGGTGGCGCCCGACACGATGACCCGGGGCCGGTGCTCGCGGGCCAGCCGCGCGAGCTCGTCATAGTCGATCTGCTCGGTGTCCTGACGGACGCCGTACGGGATCACCCGGTAGAGCTGTCCGGAGAAGTTGACCGGGCTGCCGTGCGTGAGGTGCCCGCCGTGCGCGAGGTTCATCGCCAGGATCGGATCGCCGGGTTTGATCAACCCGAAGTACGCGGCCATGTTGGCCTGCGCCCCCGCATGCGGTTGGACATTGGCGTGTTCGGCCCCGAACAGGGCTTTGGCCCGGTCGATCGCGAGACGCTCGGCGATGTCGACGAACTCGCAGCCGCCGTAGTACCGCTTGCCCGGATACCCCTCCGCGTACTTGTTGGTCATCACGCTGCCAAGAGCCTCAAGCACCGCCCGGCTGGCGTAGTTCTCAGACGCGATGAGATTCACGTAGAACCGCTGGCGCTCGATATCGTCATCGATCGCGGCGGCAATCTCGGGGTCGGTACGCCGGAGATCTTCCACAACACGTCCTCCTTGGGGCCGCGCGATCCGAGGCGCGACCGCTCCTCTGTTCCGCCGGAACCCGGACGACCCCTGCGGGACGCGGCCCGGCCTTCCTTGAATCATACCCGCAAGCCGGACGCCACAGCGGCTCCCGCGGACGTCGGGCCTCCCGCGTCTATGCGCCTGCTCGCACGATCTCGCCGAGGATCTCCCGCAGCGCATCCTCGCCGATCGCGCCGACACGCACGATCCTCGGCGGCGTCTCCGTGACGTCCACGACCGTGGAAGGGCGCGCGGCGGCGCACCGGCCCCCGTCGAGGATCAGATCGACCGCGGCGCCGAGGTCCAGGGCCACCTCGATCGCCGTCACGGGCGCCGGCCGGCCGTGGGCGTTCGCGCTCGTGCCGACAAGCGGCGCCCCGACCACGCGACACAACCCGATCGCCAACGGGGCCCGCGGCTGACGGACGCCGATCGTGTCGCCGCCCCCGGTGAGGGCCGCGGGCAGATACGGTGCCCGGCGGGACACAATCGTCAGCGCGCCGGGCCAGAAGCGGTCGGCGAGACGCAGCGCGGTACCGGGGAGCACCTCGGTCACCGCGCGCCATTGCTGTCGATCCGCCACCAGCACGGGCAGCGGGTCCACGGGCGGCCTGCCCTTCGCGGCGAACACGCGGGCGACCGCCGCCGCGTTCGTCGCCACGGCGCCGAGCGCATAGTACGTGTCGGTCGGGAACGCGACGAGCCCGCCCTCGAGAAGCGTTCTCAGGGCCTCCGGGGGCACATCGGCGGTTCCCGCATCAACGCCCAGAATTCGCATGTTCTCGGCCCCTTTCGGCCAGCACCACGCGATCGGCTCCCGCGTAGTCGCGCACGATCGTCGGTGCGGTATAGCCGCCTGCCTCGACGATCAAGGCGGCAACGGCGCGCGCCTGATCATCCACCGCGGCCACTTCGAGCGCGAGCACTCCGCCCGCGCGCAGGTACCGCAGGCTTCCGACCACGATCTGGCGGTGGACGACGAGCCCGTCGGGCCCGCCGTCGAGCGCCGCCATGGGCTCGTGCGCGCGAATCTCTACGGGCAGCCCCGCCACTTGCGCCGTGGGAATGTAGGGAGGGTTGGACACGATCGCGTCCACGGTGCCCGGAGGCACACGCCCCTGGAGCGGCGCGGTACCCGCCCCGGCAGCCCACACGATCCGGTCGCCGGTCCCGGCACGCGCCGCGTTTCGCCGGGCCACCGCGAGAGCGCCGGGGGAGACGTCGGTGGCGATGACACGCAGCGTCGGGAGCCCCTGCGCCAGCGCGATCGCGATCGCACCGCTGCCGGTCCCGATATCGACCGCGAGCGGCGCCGCCCGTCCGCGCAACGCGTCGCGCGCGACCTCCACGAGCCGCTCGGTCTCTGGCCGCGGGATCAGCACGCGCTCGTCCACGAGCAGGTCGATCCCGAAGAACTCGCGGTGTCCCACCAGGTACGCGGTGGGGCACCCCGCCGCCCGCCGGTCGATCAACGCGGCGTACGCCCGTGCGCACTGAGGCCGCAGCGCGCCGTCGGGCCGCGCAAACAACTCCTCCCGGCTGAGGCGGGCGGCATGCCGCAGGAGCACCTCGGCCTCGAGACGCACCTCGGCCGGAGCAACGCCGGCCGCGCGCAGCCGCGCCTCGGCCCACGCCCAGGCCGCCTGTCTCGTGCGCGGCGCGCGTGCCGATCCGGCCTGGACTGCCCCGGGGCGCGCGGACGACTCCTCGCTCACGTGGTCGCGGACGTCAGGCTCTCCAACCGATCGGACGCCGCCAGGGCCTCGATCAGCTCGTCGAGATCGCCGTCCAGTACGCTCGGCAGGTCATGCACGGTCTTGCCGATCCGATGGTCGGTCACGCGATCTTGGGGGAAGTTGTAGGTCCGGATCTTCTCGCTGCGCTCGCCGCTGCCAACCTGCCGTCGCCTGGCCGCGTCGATCTCCGCCTTCTGCTGCTCGATCGCCCGCTCCAACAGGTGGGCGCGTAGGATCCGCATCGCCTTCTCACGATTCTGATGCTGAGAGCGCTCGTCCTGGCACGCGATCACGATCCCGGTCGGCAGGTGCGTGATCCGCACCGCAGTCTCGACCTTGTTCACGTTCTGACCGCCCGCCCCGCCTGCGCGGTACGTGTCGATCTGCAACTCGTCGGGACGGATGATCACGTCGACCTCTTCGGCCTCCGGAAGGACGGCGACCGTGGCGGTCGAGGTGTGAATCCGGCCGCTCGCCTCCGTCGCCGGGACCCGCTGCACGCGGTGGACGCCACTCTCGTATTTCAACCGGCTGTACGCCCCCCGCCCCTGCACCCCGACGACGACCTCCTTGAACCCGCCGAGCCCGGTGGGGCTCCCAGACAGTACCTCGGAGCTCCAGCCGTGCCGTTCCGCGTACCGAGCGTACATTCGGAAGAGGTCGCCGGCGAACAACGCCGCTTCGTCGCCCCCCGTCCCCGCCCGGATTTCGATGATGACGTTGCGCTCGTCGCGGGGATCGCGCGGAACCAAGAGCGCCTCGATCTCGCGCCCGAGCGCCTGCTGCCGCGCGACGAGCGTGTTGCGCTCCGTTTCGGCAAGTGCCCGCAGCTCCGCGTCGCCTTCCGCGCGCGCCAGCTCGGCGGCTTCCTCGGCTTCCCGCACGACACGGCGATATTCGTCGTACGCGGCCATCAGGTCGCGAAGCGCCGCGTGTTCCCGGGCAAGCTGCTGGTACTGCGCGGGCTCGCCGAACACCGCCGGATCCGCCAGCCGCTGGGTGAGTTCGTTGTAGCGCGTTTCGATGGTGACCAATTTGCTGAGCAGCTCTGGGCGCACCGCGGCCGCCTCCCTGAAGACTGCCTTGATTATAGCATCGGACCGGCGGGTCCCCGGCTGCTCACCACACCGCGGGCGCGGCGGCGGCCTCGGCCTCGGCGACCCGGCGCAACGCCAGGATCGCCACCTCGATCTGCGCGTCGTCAGGCTCGCGCGTCGTCAGGCGTTGCAGCCACATCCCGGGTGCGACAAGCGCACGCAAGACCGCCCACCGGCGCGCCCCCCGGATGATCTCGTAGCTGAGTCCGGCGATCAACGGCAGCAACAGCAGCCGCTCCGCGAGGCGGACGCCGAGCGGCGGCCGACCGAGGAACGCAAACACGATGATGGACGCGAGCAACACGACCAGCACGAAACTCGTGCCGCAGCGCGGATGAAACCGGCTGCACGCGCGCGCCGACGGGACGTCCAGGCTCAGGCCACGCTCGAACGCGTTCACGACCTTGTGCTCCGCGCCATGATACGCATAGACCCGACCGAGCCCCGACATGTGCCCGATCGCCGCGACGTACCCCACCACAAGCGCGATGCGCAAGATGCCTTCCGCCAGGTTGAACAGAACCGGGGAGGAGACATACGGCTCCGCCGCCCGCGCGAGCAGCGTCGGCGCCACGAAGAACAGCCCGAGCGAGACCCCGAGGCCAATCCCGACGGCGACCCCCACGTCGCGGCCGGTGAGCGGGCGCTGCGCGCCGCCGTCGACGGTGGCGTTCGCAGAAACCAGAATGGCACCCGCGCCGAGCACCACGGCATCGTACAGCACTGCGATGCCCCGCAGAACCGGTAGGCGCAGCCACCGTGCGGCGAGGAGCAGGGACGACGCGCGCCGGGTCGCGACCGCGAGCGCGCCGGACGGCTGGCGTGTCGCAACCGACACGTATCGGGGGGAGCGCATCATCACCCCCTCGATCACCGCCTGGCCGCCGATCGTCAGGGACGCCATGGACACCGCGGGCGGGGGTGTCCGCCCCCGCCCGACCCACACGGATATCGCTCCGAGAACTTAGATCTGAAGGCCGTACTTCTTGGCAAATTTCTGCACGCGCCCCTCGGAGTCGACGAACTTCCGTTGTCCCGTATAGAATGGGTGGCACTTCGAGCAGATCTCCACCCGGATGTTCTCCCTCGTCGAACCCGTGGTGAATGTCTCGCCACACGCGCACGTCACCGTCGTCTGACGATATTGCGGATGAATGCCCTTCTTCATGGGGGGTCTCCCTCGGACGCCGCCGCGGCGTCAGTGCCCTGCGGCGGAACGCGTCACAACAGCCGAAAGTATACCACACCCCTCGCGACCAAGCAAACACCGGGCCTGTGAGTCATGAGGGTGCCGCGAGTCGGCGCGGCGTCGCAGGGCCAGCCTAGTTCAGGTACCCGGTCGGGTCGACCGCGACCCCGTCTCGCCGGACTTCGAAGAAGAGGTGCGGACCAGTACTCCACCCGCTGTTCCCGATGTGCCCGATGAGTTGTCCCTGCGCCACCGTCTGCCCGGGCGACACCACGGCGGACGACAGATGAGAGTAGGTGGTCTCGAGACCGTCGCCGTGGTCTAGCACGATCATCTGGCCGTATCCGGACTTCCAGCCCACGAACCGCACGACGCCGCTCCGCGCCGCCAGCACAGGCGATCCCCAGCGCGTCGCGATGTCGAGGCCGGTGTGGAACTCTCGGGTTCGAAAGATCGGATGGATGCGCCACCCGAACCGGGACGTGATCGTGCCGGACGCCGGCCACGACAACTGCGATCGCCGCGCCTGGATTTGCTGCGCTGTCGACAGAGGCTCGCCGCTCGACCCGGCCGAACCGGGACGTGGCGCGGCGGGGCCGGTCGCGGTGCGCACCGTCGGCGCACTTCCCTCCGCCGGAACGATCAACACGCGCCCCAGGTGCAGCGTCTCGCGCGGGACAAGTTGATTCGCCGCGGCCAACGCGCTCACGCTCACTCCCGCGCTCGCGGCGATATCCCAGAGCGTGTCCCCGGGCACGACCGTGTGCGTCACAGGCTGCGGCGGGGCCGCGGCACGACGGACGTCCCCGACGCCCGGGGTATCGGCCGGCGGGAGCACGAGCACCTGACCGGGATGGAGCAACGCTCCTGGAACAAGATGGTTCACGGCGAGCAGCGCCGCAACGTCGACACCCGCCATGCGCGCGACGTCCCAGGGTGTGTCGCCTGCGACGACCGTGTGCGCCAGCGGCGGTGGGGACACCGGCATCGGAAGGGCGACCGGCCGGAGGTGCACGACGATCACGGGGTGGGTCTGCACCCTCGTCTGTGTCGGGGCAGACAGCGTTGGCGCAGAGTGACTCCGCGCCAAGAGACTCCCCGGGAGCAGGCTCGGCACGATTGCGAGCGTGACGGCGAGCAGCACGATGGCAGGCGCAAACCGACTGAACCGGGTCATCAGCCCTCCTGCGGCACACGGGACCCTTGAGATTGTAGCGTGGGATCGCTGGGTCGAAGTAACAGCGTCCGCTTGAGCGTGTCGAACGGGTGCGGCGTGTGTATTTTCTAGCCTGACTGGCGCTTCGGTGCGGGCACTGCGACTCCCTTCCTGTGCACTCGGCGTCGGCCTGGCCGTCAACTGTCTTCTGTGCGCAGCCCGGATGTCGTTCGATCTCCTTCGTTCTCGCCGTCTCGCGGCCCTGAGGTGAGCGCCCGGTCGACGATCGTCGCGTGCGTGAGTCAGGGCTGGCCGACGCGTCGTCGGATGGAGCACCCGCGAGGCGGCGGCCGATGGAACCCGCCGGCGGCGCGGTGCGCTCGGTTCATCGCGCCGCCCGCGATCGCGTGTGCGTGGCGCAACGCACGGGCGCGGACAGCGAACGTAAGGGCCACCCGTGCCAGGTGGCCCTCAGTGCGCTCAGACGACACGAAGCGACGCGCCGTCGCCTACGCGTCCGCCTCGCTGTTCTTGATGATCGAGCGCAGGAAGGCTTGGTTGTTGGGCGTCTTGCGCAGGCGGTCGAGGATCAACTCCGTCATCGCGACCGTGTCGAGCGTCTCGAGGCTCTTCCGCAGGACCCAGACCTTCCGCAGTTCCTCCTCGGACAGGAGCAGCTCCTCCCGCCGCGTCCCGGAGAGCTTGATGTCGATCGCAGGGAACGTCCGCCGTTCCTGGAGCTTCCGGTTGAGATGGAGCTCCATGTTGCCGGTGCCTTTGAACTCCTCATAGATCACGTCGTCCATCCGGCTGCCGGTATCAATCAGCGCGGTGGCAACGATCGTGATGCTGCCCCCCTCCTCGATCTTGCGGGCCGCGCCGAAGAAACGCTTCGGCCGGTGCAGCGCGGCTGGATCGAGACCGCCGGACAGCGTACGCCCGCTCGGCGGGATCACGAGGTTGTTAGCGCGCGAGAACCGGGTCAGGCTGTCGAGCAGCACGACCACGTCGCGGCCGCCCTCCACCAGGCGCTTCGCGCGCTCAAGCACCAGGTCTGCAACCTGCACGTGTTCTTCCGGCGGCCGATCGAAGGTCGAGGCCACGACCTCCGCCTCGACCGACCGCCGCATATCGGTAACCTCCTCAGGCCGCTCGTCGAGGAGCAGAACCATCAGGTAGATCTCCTGATGGTTCTGCACGATGCTCTGACCGATCTTCTTGAGCAGCGTCGTCTTGCCGGCCTTGGGCGGAGACACCAGCATCGCCCGCTGTCCCTTGCCAATCGGCGAGAACAGGTCGACGATGCGCACCGTCAGGTCGCTCTGGGGCAGCTCCAGCTTGAGCCGCTCGTGTGGGAACACCGGCGTGAGCTTCTCGAAGTCGGGCCGCGACCGGGCCTGTTCGGGATCGAGACCGTTCACGGCCTCGACGCGCAGGAGCGCGTAGTACTTTTCGTTGTCCTTCGGCGCCCGGACCTGACCCAGCACCTCGTCTCCGACGCGGAGTCCGAACCGCTTGATCTGGGACGGCGACACGTAGATGTCCTCGGACCCCGGCAGGTAGCCGCTCGTCCGCAGGAAGCCATACCCTTCCTGCATGATCTCGAGGATGCCGGAGCGGAACATCAACCCGCTCTGTTCGGTCTGGGCCTGCAAGATTTTCATGATCAACTCTTGCTTCCGGTAACGCCGGAAATTCGGGATGTTGAGATCTTTGGCCACATCCTGGAGCTCGTTGAGACTCTTGGTGTCGAGCTCAGCGATCGCCACGCCGTGCCACCTCCGTTGTGGTCGCCCCCATGGGAAGGAGGCTCGCGAACGTGTCCACGACGCTCACTGACCTGTTGCCTCGATGTAGCCGGCCCGACCCCTCGGCCCGGTCAGCAGCATGACCACCTGATCGTTGGGTTTCAGATCACCCGCGGCCGCCGGCTTCCCGTTTCGGTAGATCGCGACCGAGGGCGTGAGCGCGTAGCTTGTGACCGTCTTGTTGATGCTGCTGACCGTCACGTTGGACCCGGTGACGCTCACGAACGTGCCTTTAACGTAGTTGAACTTGTTGAGCGAATCCATCACCGCGGCCAACGCACCCGCCGCGTCCCCGCGCGTGGTCGGCTGGGCCGGGCGCCAGCCCCCGTCCGGAAGCAACGGCATGATCTTGTGGTCGATCGCCACCGCCACGTAGCCATGCAGCGGCGCCGGCACGTCACCCGCATCCTTGAAGGACAGCGACGCTTGGGCCTTCTGGGTCGCCTCGCCCTGCAGCCCCATCGCCCGGACCAGCAGCGCCGCAAACTCCGCGCGCGTCACCTGGGCGTTCGGCCGGAACGTGTTGTCCGGAAACGTGGTCAACAACCCCTTCTGGAAGTCCAGGTTCACCTGCACGGGGTGATCCTTCAGCGGGAACAGCGCGCTCAGCGTGTACGTCCCGGGCGGAACCGAGTGGCTGTCCTGATCCCGCTGCAACCAGCGCGTCGTGAAGGAAAACGCGTGCCCCCCGGCCAGGGTCAGCGACGTCGGGGTCTGCACGAACGTCTGACCGAGCGACCAGCGCGCGAGTTCATCGCTGCCGCGTTTGATGATGAAATCGTAATTCTGTGTGGACGGAAACTGGAACACGGCGTCGCTCTTGCCGGTGTTCGCGATCGTGAACGTGAGATCGACGGGGTCGTCGACCCCGTACACCGCCTTGTCGGTCGTGAGGGTGTAGGTGATGTCGCCATCTTTGACTTGGGCGTTCTGGGCCGAGGCTGCGCCGGTGTTGAGCAACGCCGCGATCGCGGGCCGGACGCTCTCGGGGATATCGTTCAGGTCTTTGTAGTTGGGGATTGTCCCGGTCCCCTGGACGTTCAGGCCCGCGGCCAGCGCTTCAACCGCCTGCAGCCGCGTGATCGGCTGGTCCGGCTTGAAGGTGCCGTCGGACCCGCCGGTCATCACGCCGGTCACACCCACTTTGATGATCGCCTGCTGATACGGGCTGCCGCCGATGTCCGAGAAAAGCGCGGCCGCCTGCGCCGCGGCGGTCAGCAGCACGGCCGACGCAACGGCCATGAACGCCGCGAAGACCGTGCGGACTCGTTGTGTCATGAGCGTGACCTCCTCATTCATGTTGCCTCGTGTTCGTCTTGAATACGTATTATATCCTCGACCCGCGGCGGCGGGTCACTTTCGCATAACCGCAATCGACACGCGGGCGGCAACGTTTCTTAGGGGGCACCACGCGCTAACGGCCGGTTGGGGAAACAGACGAGACATCACCGGAAGGGATGCCTACACAGGCGGGCCGTACGCTCGTCCGGGGCCTCCGCAGACTCAGAACAGACGCCACCCGAGCACACACGACCTGGGCGGATATATGACCGTGAATCATGCGGAATGGACCATCAACCTCGGGCGCGGTATTCTCCGCGACACTCTATTTTCCTTCTTCCCGCATCTGTCTTCTCCCTCGAACCCGTCCGATCAGTCGTCACGGTCCCGGCAAACGCTCAATCACGCACTTCACAACCCGCCAGGGGACCCAGCAGCGTCTTGCGCCTTTTGACGGACAAGAGGTAGGCAACACAGGAGCAACCGGAACCACTGACAGTATACTACCTCTGTGCAGCGGGTTCAAACGACTTCGGGTCTCGGACCGGCCTGCGCGGACTGGCGCAACGCTGATTGGGATCGCGCCGAGCGCACCCTATCCCGCGGGACAGGTTATCTTTGGTAATGTTGCGCGGTCGCGGCGCACTGCCCACGTTCTTTTCACCATGCATCGTTCGTCGCTCGAGCGTGTGATGACGGTCCAAGACGGCACCAAGCGGACCGCGTCGATGGCACCGCCGCTGCTGAAGCACTCGATCCGGCACGCGGATCGGTGACCTCCGACCTGCGCCCACCGGCTGTGACGTGGCATCCTCGGACGGCCGGCGGCCGAGCGCGTTACATACGCTCCACGGCGGCGACCCCCGCCAGGTCGAGCGTGTTCCTGAGCGCCCGTCGGACCGCGTCGACCAACACCAGGCGCGCCCCGGTGAGCACCGGGTCGTCGGTCAGCACACGGCACTGTCCGTAGAACACGTGGAACGCCTCCGCCAGTTCACGCGCGTACGCGCACAGGCGCTGTGGCTCGCGCCGCATGCCGGCGGCGTACACGACCTCGGGCAACGTGACCACCCGCTTCGCGAGGGCCCACTCCTCGGGTGCGGCGAGCCGCCCGAGGTCGGCTGTCTCGGGCGACGACGCCGGCACACCGAGACGCTCGGCCTCGCGCAGGATGCTGCAGATCCTGGCATGAGCGTACTGCACATAGTACACCGGGTTCTCGGACGACTGCCGGCGCGCCAACGCGAAGTCGAAGTCCATCGGGGCGGACGGACTCGCCATGATGAAGAAGAAGCGGGCCGCGTCCTTTCCAACGGCCTCGATGAGTTCACGCAGCGTCACGAACTCTCCGCTGCGCTTGCTCATCCGCACGGCCTCGCCCTCGTTGCGCAACCGGACGTGCTGGTACAGGATCACCTCCAGCGCGGTCGGGTCGTGCCCAAACGCCTCGACGCCCCCCCGCACCCGCGCGACGTCACCGATGTGATCCACACCCCACACGTCAATCAGATGCTCGAATCCCCGCGCGAACTTGTCCAGATGGTAGGGAATGTCCGCCGCGAAATACGTCGGACGGCCGTCGCGACGCACGATCACGCGATCCTTGTCATCCCCGAATCGCGTCGCCCGAAACCACAGCGCCTCGTCCTGCGCGTAGACCAGGTCGCGCTCTCGCAGGGCGTCGAGGCACCGCTTGACGTCGCCGCGCTCGTAGAGCGTCCGCTCGCTGAACCACGTGTCGAACGTGAGCCCAAACGCTGCCAGGGTATCCCGGATCTCGTCGACCATCATACGGAGGGCACGATCCTGGATCCGAGCGAGACGGTCTGCCTCTCCTGCGTCCGCGAGTCCGGGGCCCTCGACCTCGAGGATCCGGCGCGCAATCTCGCCGACGTACGCCCCCTGGTAGCCGTCGGCGGGAAACTCGGCGGACCGCCCCACCAGTTCCAGGTAACGGGCCTCAACGGAGCGGGCAAGCGTCTCGACCTGCCCCCCGTAGTCGTTGACATAGTACTCGCGAGACACGGCGTATCCGAGCGCCTCGAGCAGTCGGGCGATAGTTTCACCGACCGCACCGTTCCGTCCAGTGCCCACGTGCAGGGGCCCCGTCGGGTTGGCGCTCACGTATTCCACCAGGACGCGGCGCCCGCCGCCCTCGTCCGAACCGCCGAAGCGGTGGTCTTCGGCGTGCGCCCGCCGGAGCCAGCCGTGCACGAACCCGGGGGCGAGAAAGAGGTTCAGGAAGCCTGGGCCGGCAAGCTCCGCGCGGACCAGATGGTCTGACGGTACGCCGAGATGGCGAAGCACGGCCTCACCGACGCTCCGCGGGGGCCGCCCGGCGATCTTCGCCAGCACCAACGCAACGTTCGTCGCGTAGTCGCCGTGGCGGGAATCCCGGGGGGGCTCGACCTCAAACGCGGGCAGCGGCTCCGGCAACGGCGGCAGGTCGCCGGAGGCAGCGGCGCGCCCAACCGCCGACGCGATGAGCGCACGAAGCTCTCGCGTGATCACGCCGCTACCGCCCCATCCTCTTCACGGTGCGCCGCGGACGCCGGATGACCGGCGACCCGGCTCTACAGCCGGACGACACCGATCCGGGAGGGATCTTGAATGTGAATCGTGTCCACGAACCGGATCTCCCGCGTGCCCGAGGTCATGACGAGCGAATGGGTGCGCGCGCCGCCGCCAAACAGGCGTACGCCACGGAAGAGATCGCCGTCCGTGATCCCGGTCGCGGCAAAGATGAGGTTCTCGCCGCGCACCAACTCGTCGGTCCGGAAAATCCGGTCGGGATCGCTGACCCCCATGGCCCGCGTGCGCTCCCGCTCCGCGTCGTTTCGGTACCATAACCGCCCCTGGATCTCGCCCCCGAGGCATCGGAGGGCCGCGGCCGCCAGCACTCCCTCCGGCGCCCCGCCGATCCCCATGACCGCGTGGACCCCCGTACCGGACACGGCGACCGAGATCGCGGGGGCGACGTCGCCGTCCGAGATAAGCTTGATGCGGGCGCCGGCGCGGCGCACCGCCGCGATCAAGTCGGCGTGCCGCGGGCGGTCCAGGATCACCACGGTGACGTCGGTGACCTTGCGTCCGAGGGCCTCAGCGAGGACTCCGAGGTTGCGCTCCGGCGGCCAGCGGAGATCGACCTTGCCGGCAGCCTGAGGGGGCACGATCAGCTTTTCCATATAAATGTCCGGCGCGTGCAGGATGTCCCCGCGCTTGGCCAGCGCCAGGACGGCGATGGAGTTGGGGAGCCCCTTCGCCACGAGATTGGTGCCCTCCACCGGGTCGACCGCGATGTCGACCGCGAACCCGTCACCGGTTCCGACCTCCTCGCCGATGTAGAGCATCGGGGCCTCGTCGCGCTCGCCTTCCCCGATCACGATGCGGCCGTGGATCGGCAGGCGACCGAGCACCCCGCGCATCGCCGTCACGGCCGCTTGGTCCGCGCCCTCGTTGTCGCCCTCCCCCATGTGGTGGGCGGCGGCCAACGCCGCGGCCTCGGTGACGGTGACGACGTCGATCGCGAGCGTTCGTTCCTCCATCGCCCCTCCCTTCCCGGCCGCGGGGTCTGCTCCCGGCTCGAGGCCCTAGCGAGGTTCGGCAGGCCGCTCGGTCAGGCCCACGGGAATCTTCCGCGCGGCGTGGTCGCGCACCACCGTGAGCGTGACCGTGCCGCCGATCTTCTTGGTGACGATCTCCCGCACAAAGTCGTTCCAGCTCGCGATCGGACTGCCGTCGACCGCGGTGATGATATCCCCGGCCTGCACGCCGGCCTTCGCCGCGGGCGACGACGGCTCGACATTGCGCACAACGACGCCGTGATCCGCGCCGAGGTTGTACGCCTTCGACATCTGCTCGTCGACTTCGCCCCCGTAGTCCACGCCCACCCAGGGGCGGATAATGCGGCCCTGCGCGATCAGCTGCTCCATCTCGACCCGGGCCACGTCGCTCGGGATCGCGAACCCGATCCCCTGCGCGTTGGGGATGATCGCGGTGTTGATCCCGATCACCCGGCCTCCGCTGTCCACGAGCGCCCCGCCGCTGTTCCCCGGGTTGATCTGCGCCGAGGTTTGGATCAGGTTCTCCACGATCAGGTTGGGAAGCTGAATGTTGCGGTTAAGAGCGCTGACCACGCCGGTGGTGACGGTGCTGCCGAGGCCGAACGGGTTGCCGATCGCGATCGCGAGCTGGCCGACCTGGAGCGCGCCGCTCGTGCCGAGCGCCGCGGCGGGGAGCGGTTCCGGAGCATCCACCTTGATCACGGCGAGATCGGCGAACGGGTCCGTTCCCACGATCTTGCCGGTGAGCGTCTTCCCGCCGGCCAGCGTGACCTTGATCGTTGCCGCGCCCTGCACGACGTGGTTGTTCGTGAGGATGTACCCGTTCGCGCGCACGATCACGCCAGAACCGGCGCCCTGCGACGGGAACACGCCGAACATCGTCTGAACCTGCGATTCGGTGTTGATGTTGACGACCGAGGGCCGGACCAGCTTGACGACGTTGATCACTACGGACTCATCCGGCGTCAGCGTCGATCCGCGCGTCGGTGGCTGCACCGGCACGATCGGCACGGCGGGCGTGAGCGCTGGGGCCGAAGCCGACGGGCCGGGTGTCGCCGGCGGTGTCGGCGGCGTGGGCGCCGGCGCTGGGGCCACCGGGGACGAAAACAGCGGATGCACGTTCAGGTAGTCGGGCAGCACCACGCCCCCCAACAGGGCTCCCGCAACCACCGCGGCAAGAACCAGCGCCACCGCGGTTGAGTACGCCGGACCGCCACGTTCGCGCGGACCGGGGGGCTGCATCGCCATCGCCACGATCCCTCCCTGCACGTTCGATGCCTCCCAATTATAACACCCCCGTTGTTGCGCGGCCGGGCGCGTTTGCTCGGCTGAGGGGGCGTGCGGTATAATCGAGTGGCCTTGAGACACCCTCATGTGATTGCTCATCCCATGACGCGTCCGCTGACGCGGTCCCTGCGTTGCTAGACTGGCTCAGTCGACCCAAGCACGCCGCGTCCGAACGGCGCGACATGCCGGCAGGGCTGTGGATCAAATGCCCCCGCTGCGCCAACCTTGTCTATCGGAAGGAGTTGGAGCGCAACCTGCGCGTCTGCCCGCGGTGCGGCTTTCACCATCGCCTTTCGGCGGTAGACCGGCTGGCCCTCGTGCTCGACCGCGGCTCGTTCATCGAGACCGACGCGGAGCTGGTACCCGGGGACCCGTTGGGCTTCGTCGACGAGAAGCCCTACCCCGAGCGGGTCGAAGAATATCGTCGGAAGACCGGCCAGGCGGAAGCAATCCTCACGGGAACCGGTGCGATCGAAGGCGCGCGGACGGTGGTCGGCGCGATGGAGTTCGGGTTCATGGGAGGCAGCTTGGGCTCCGTTGTCGGCGAGAAGATCGCCCGCGCCGCGGAGCGTGCGCACGACCACCGGTGGCCGTTCGTCCTGTTTGTGGCCTCGGGCGGCGCGCGCATGCAAGAAGGCACGCTGTCGCTGCTGCAAATGGCGAAGACCAGCGTGGCGTTAGCCCGACTCGCGGACGCGGGCGTCGCATTCGTCACGGTGTTGTGCGATCCGACGACCGGCGGCGTCGCCGCGAGCTTCGCGTTCCAGGGCGACGTGATCGTCGCCGAGCCGGGCGCGTTGATCGGCTTTGCGGGCCCTCGGGTCATCGAGCAGACGATCAGGCAAAAGCTGCCGGAAGGATTCCAGACCGCCGAGTTCCTGCTCGAACACGGGTTCCTCGACGCGATTGTGTCGAGGGGCGAGCTGCGGGCCGCGCTCGCGCGCCTCCTCAGGTTGACGAACGCACCGTTGGACCCAGCGATGGTCGGGGCGAGTGCGCAGGGATGGGCGGTCGATCAGGCTGCCGCCGCGGATGAGCCACCGACCGCCTGACCTCGCCGGCCCGGGCGCCGGGGACGCCGTTCCGCCGGAAGCGCTGGAGCGGGACCTCGCGGACGTGGAGCGGGAGATCGGCGCCCTCCGGCGCATCACCACGGCCCAGCGAATGGATCTGGGCGAGCAAATCTCGGCGCTCGAAGCAAAGGCGGAGCGGTTGCGCGAAGAGATCGCGCGGCACCCCACCGCCTGGCAGACGGTCCAGCTCGCGCGGCACCCGGAACGCCCCAGAATCGGCGACTACATCGAGGGCCTGACCTCGGAGTTCGTCGAGTTGCACGGCGATCGCTCGTTCGGCGACGATCCGGCGGTCGTGGTCGGGCTCGGCATGATCGACGGGCGGCCCGCCGCGATTATCGGTCATGCCAAAGGGCGCGACACGCGCGAGAACATCTTGCGCCGGTTCGGGATGCCAAACCCCGAAGGCTACCGCAAGGCAGTGCGTGTGATGAGGCTCGCGGAAAAGCTGCGGATCCCCGTCGTCACGCTGATCGATACCGCCGGCGCGTTCCCGGGCAAGGAAGCGGAGGAACGCGGCCAAAGCGAGGCGATCGCGCGGTCTCTGCTCGAGATGGCGCATCTGCGCACGCCGATCGTCACCGTCATCACGGGCGAAGGCGGGAGCGGCGGTGCGCTCGCGGTCGGTGTCTGCGACGTCCTGCTCATGATGGAACATGCGGTGTACTCCGTAATCTCACCCGAAGGCTGCGCCGCGATCCTGTGGCGGGACGCGTCGCGCGCACGCGACGCGGCGGACGCCCTGCGCCTCACGGCGCGCGACCTCGCCGGCTTCGGGATCGTCGATGAGATCATCCCCGAACCGCCAGGGGGCGCCCACCGACATCGGGAGGAGGCCGTCGTCGCGGTCGCCCAGGCGGTGCGCCGGCATCTCGCGGCCCAGCATGGACGCTCGGAGGAATCGCTCGTTGCGGCCAGGTATCAGCGGTACCGCCGCATCGGACACGTGCGCGATGCTGCAAACCCGGGCGCTGCGGCGAACCACGACGCGGGGGGGCAGACGGAATGAGCGAGCACCAGCGGTTTGACCTCGAGGAGATCCGGGCGCTCATCCGGCTGGCGGCCGAGGCGAACATCGCGGAACTCGAAGTCGAGGGCGCGCACGTCAAGGTCCGGATCAAGAAGGCGCACGACCAAGGGGCGGCACCGGTCATGTTGGTGACGGCCGGCTCGTCGGCCGCGACGCCGCGCGCGGGGACGGACGCCCATACAGAGGAAGGTCGCACGCCGACCGCAGAGAAACGCTACGCGCCGATCGTCGCGCCGATGGTCGGTACGTTCTACCGCGCCCCGAAGCCGGATGCCGCGCCGTTCGTGCAGGAAGGCGACGCGATCGAACCGGGACAGACCGTTTGCATCCTGGAAGCGATGAAGCTGTTCAACGAGATCCCGAGCGAAATCGCCGGCCGTGTCGTTCGCGTCCTGGTGGAAAACGGCGCCCCGGTCGAATACGGACAACCGCTGTTCCTTCTCGACCCATCCCCGGTCGCGTAGCCGCCCGCATGTTCAACAAAATCCTGATTGCCAACCGTGGCGAGATCGCCGTGCGCGTGATCCGCGCGTGCCGCGAACTCGGCATCCGGACGGCCGCCGTGTACTCCGAGGCCGACCGCGATGCGCTGCATGTGCGGTTGGCGGATGAGGCGTTCTGCATCGGTCCGCCTCCGTCGCGGGACAGCTATCTCAACATCCCGAACATCATGGCCACCGCGGAGCTGCTCGGTGTGGACGCGATCCACCCCGGGTACGGCTTCCTTGCGGAGAACCCACACTTCGCGGAGATCTGCCAGGATTGCAAGATCACGTTCATCGGCCCGCCGCCAGCGGCGATCCACAAGATGGGCGACAAGGCGGCGGCGCGGCAGATCATGCGTAAGGCCGGCATCCCCGTCATCCCCGGGAGCCCGGGGCCGATCCGCGACGAGGCCGCGGCGCTCGCCGCCGCGCGGGGCGCCGGCTACCCGCTCATCATCAAAGCGGCCGCCGGCGGCGGCGGGCGCGGCATGCGCGTCGTCCAGTCGGCCGCCGATCTCAGGCGCGCGTTCACCGCGGCGCAGCAGGAAGCCGAGGCCGCATTCGGAAACGGCGAAGTCTACATCGAGAAGTACCTGGAGCAACCGCGGCACATCGAGGTTCAGGTCCTCGCCGACGGCCGCGGAACGGTCATCGCGGTCGGCGAACGTGACTGCTCGGTTCAGCGCCGCCACCAGAAACTGCTCGAGGAATCCCCCGCCGTCGGACTGACCGCGCGGCTTCGCCGGGCGCTGCTGCGGGCCGCCGTCCGCGCCGCGGAGGTGGTCGGGTACGTCAACGCCGGCACGGTGGAGTTCCTCGTCGAGGGCACCAGCCATCTCTACTTCATCGAGATGAACACGCGGATCCAGGTCGAGCACCCGGTCACCGAGATGGTGACGAGCATCGATCTGGTCAAGGAGCAGATCAGGATCGCGGCGGGCGAGCGGCTGTCGCTGCCCCGGGAGGTCGAGTCGCGCGGCCATGCAATCGAATGCCGCGTGAACGCCGAGGATCCATCTCGGGACTTCCTCCCCTCCCCGGGCCAGATCACCGCATTTGTGCCGCCCGGTGGACCCGGCATCCGCGTCGACACGCACGCGTTCGCAGGCTACACGATCCCGCCGAACTACGATTCGCTGATCGCCAAGGTGGTCGCGTGGGGGCGGGATCGGGACGAGGCGATCGCGCGCATGCAGCGTGCGCTCCGCGAGTTCGAGATCGGCGGGGTCCAAACGACGATCCCGCTTCACCTCGAGATTCTCGACAACGCGTTCTTCCGCAAGGGCGAGGTGTACGTCAACTTCGTTCAGCGGCGCGTCGACCTCGGCGGCCTCCGGCCGGCCTGATCGCGGAACCGGGAGCGGGAAGACGGACCGGCGGCGCAAACGCGCCCGCCGCCGGTCCGTCGATCTCGCCGCCAGCGCGCACGCGGACGCGCGGCGCTACCTGACGCCCGCCTAGTAGTGCGAGCCCCCGCCGCTGTTGCTCCCGCCGCCCATGCCGCCACCGCCCATCCCGCCGCCCCCGCCGCCGTATCCCCCGTAGCCGCCAGACGGCACGCTGGGCGTAACCGCAAGCGGCTTGAGGTCGAGGCCGGCCACCCACCACTTGCCGGCGATACCCTGGCCGTTCGCCTGGCCGGGCGCCGTGTCAGCGGCGTACCGGTACAGAAGATGACCGTTGTACGCGACCTGAGAGCCGTTCGCCGTGTGCGCGAGCGAGAGTTTTCCGGGCAGCTGCGTCTCGGACGTCGGGGCCGCCGTGCTCACCACCGCCGGCCAGGACGCCGCGCATCCGCCCGTGCAGGCGCTCTGGGTCGGAGTGTCCGCCGAGAAGTAGTACAGGGTCATCCCGTTCGCATCCGTCAGCACCTTCTTCTGCGCGCCCCCGACCGTCACCATCGCCGTATCGACCGTATACCCCGCCGCGAAGCCCGCCGCGGCCAAGCCGACCACGGCGAGAGCGCCGGCCAGCAGCACCGCCGTCGCACGTACGCTCGTCCGCAATCCTGTCACCTCCCCAAGATGGTTCCGCCTCACCCCACAGCATGGGGGGCGCCGTTCACGCGCGCGTCACCGCACGGTCACAGCGCTGCCACGAACGCGGGCCCGGGGGACGGGCAGGGGCCCCGCGCCGGCTCGACCGGCGCGGGGCCCCTTGTTCCGTCGTAGGACGGGCGCGCAGCCCGCCACGTTCAGGCGTCGATGACCAGGTCCTCCAACATCCGCGGGTAGTACGTGATCATCTCCATCCCATCCTCGGTGACCAACACCGTGTCGGAGTGTCGGAACCCGGCGTAGCCGGGAATGTAGATGCCGGGCTCGACGCTGAACACCATTCCCGGTACCATCGGCGTGTGGTCGCCGACGTCGAAGAACGGTCCCTCATGAATCCCCATACCGAGCGCGTGGCCGGTGTGGTGCCGCCAGCACGACATGAGGTCGTGCTGTTCGAAGAACGCCATTACCGCATGGTCCACGTCCGAGCACTTGGCACCGGGGCGGATCGCGTCGAACGCCGCCTGCTGGGCCCCCACCATCAGGTCGAAGTAACGCCGTTGGCGGTCGTCGGGTTTGCCGATGATCATCGTCCGCTCCAACTCGCTGCCGTATCCCCCGACGCCGGACGCGGCGCCTGTGACGAGGACGTCGCCGGCCCGGAACACCGCGTTGGTCGTCAGCGAGTGCGGCAGCGCCGAATCCTTGCCGATCTGACCCCGGTACCCAGCGTACGCGCCCGCGCGTAACCAGGACAGCGGCCGGTAGGACGGGCCGAGCGTGCGGATCATCGCCTGCGTGGCGTCGAACGACGCACGCCCGCTCACCTCGGTTTCGGTGAGGCCCGGACGCGTGTACTGCTGCAGCAGCGTGTGCGCGAGATTCCCCCATTTCGCGCTCTCGCGGATCAACGTCACTTCTTCCGGCGACTTCACCGCGATCATCTCCTCGATCAGGTCGCGCGAGGGGACGATCTTGGCGTCCGCGAGAAGCTCGCTCAACGCGGGGCCGCGGTAGCCGTATCCGCCGCCGTACCCGTCCCCGTCGACCCCGACGCGACCGCTCCCCAACCCGAGCTCGCGACAGATCTCGGCGAAGCGCTTCATCGGATGGGTGCGCCCCGGGTATTCGGGGTACGCCTCGACTTGGTCCACGAGCGCGTGGAGTCGCGAGTGCTCCGCCTCGAGCTGCGGCACGAACAGGACGCTCCGCCCCTCGCGGGGAAACGCGAAGCCGATCGGCCGCTCGGTTTGAATGAACGCGAACCCGGTCAGATAGAACACCTGGGTCGGGCTGAACAAGCACAACCCCCCGAGGCCGCGGCGCGCCAACGCCTCGCGCACCCGTACCTGGCGGCCGCGAAACTCATCCTCGCTGATCGTCCACCGCATCGTCCACCTCGCCCGCGTCCCCACCGGACGCCAGAGTCCCGACGCCGACATCCGCGCCCCCGCCGGGTGATTCGCCGCCGTGCGCGACCCCTCCCGCCGCGGCAGGGAGCGTACGATTGCGGCGCGAACGGGACCCGAGACGCGAGAGGGGGAGACCCAGATGAGTTTCTTGGTCGCGGTGGTGATCGTCGCGGCGCTGCTGTGGTGGAACGGGATCAAGATCGTCCGAGAGTACCAGCGCCTCGTCGTGTTCCGTTTGGGACGCAGCGTGGGTCAGAAGGGCCCGGGGCTCGTGTACTTGATCCCCCTGGTCGACAAGGCGGTCTGGGTGGACCTGCGCGAGGTGTTCCTTGAGATCCCGGCGCAGACGTGCATCACGAAGGACAACGCCCCGATCTCGATCGACTTCCTGATCTACTGGAAGGTCCTGGACCCGTCGCTCAGCGTGATCCAGGTGGGGAACTTCGCCGGCGCCGCGCAGGGGATCGCCACCACCGGGCTCCGGGCGGTCATCGGTGACATCAGCCTCGATGAGGTGCTCGCCAAGCGCGACCAGATCAACCAGATCCTGCGCGCGAAGCTCGACGAGGTCACGGAGCGCTGGGGCGTCAAGGTAACCACCGTCGAGATCCGGGAGATCACGCCGCCGAGGGACGTCCAGGAGGCGATGACGCGCCAGATGTCGGCGGAACGCAGCCGGCGGGCCCTGGTCACGGAGGCGGACGGCAAGAAGCAGGCGGCGATCACGATCGCGGAGGGCGAGAAGCAGGCCGCGATCCTGAAGGCGGAGGGAGACCGCCAGGCGGCGATCCTTCGCGCGGAGGGGTTCTCGCTTGCGCTCGACAGGATCTTCGCCGTCGCCAAGGGCGTCGACACGAACACGATGAGCCTGCAGTACCTGGAGGCGCTCAAGGCACTCGGGGCGAGCCCCGCGACGAAGTTCGTGTTTCCGATGGAGTTCACGAAGCTGCTGCAGCCGTTCATCGACGGCGCGGGACGGACCGGCACGCCGCGCACGCCGTAGCGGGCTGGCTTCACCGAATGACGACGGGGGCCCCGAACGAGGCCCCCGTCGTCATTTCGCGATCGGGTCGGCGCCTACAAGATCGCGTCGTGCGTATCCGCGTTGAACACGTGCATCTTGTTCATGTCGATCACCACGTCGGTCGACTGCCCCATCCGGGCCTGGCTGCGAGCGTCCACCCGGGCGACGATGCTGTGCTCGCCTGCGGTCAAGTAGAGAATGATGTCGGACCCGAGCGGCTCGTGCACATCGACGTTCGCATGAATCACCGCGCCGTTGTCGCTCCCCTTGTGGAACGCCCGGTCGTGCACGTCCTCCGGCCGGACCCCGAAAATGATCGGCCGCCCCGCCCAGTCCGCGAGCTTGGGCACGTACTCCGCCGGGACGTCGGCGCGGAACACGCCGCCGTCGACGATCATCTTACCGTCCTGCTTCGCGAGCTTCGCCTCCAGGAAGTTCATCGCCGGCGAGCCGATGAATCCAGCGACGAAGAGGTTGGCCGGGCGCTCGTACAGGTTCAGGGGGCTGTCGACCTGTTGGACGACCCCATCCTTCATGACCACGATGCGGTCGCCCATCGTCATCGCCTCGACCTGGTCGTGGGTCACGTACACGGTCGTGGTCTGCAGCCGGGCGTGCAGCTTCTTGATCTCCGCGCGGGTTTGCACGCGGAGCTTCGCGTCGAGGTTGCTGAGGGGTTCGTCCATCAGGAACACCTGCGGTTCCCGCACGATCGCGCGCCCGAGCGCGACGCGCTGACGCTGTCCGCCGGAAAGCTGCTTCGGCTTGCGGCCGAGCAGCTCCTGAATCCCGAGCATCTCGGCCGCCTCTTTCACCCGTCGGTCGATCTCGGGCCGGGCGTATTTCCGCAGGCGCAGCCCGAACGCCATGTTGTCGTACACGGTCATGTGCGGGTACAGCGCGTAGTTCTGGAACACCATCGCGATGTCCCGATCCTTCGGGGCCACATCGTTCACGATCCGGTCGCCGATGTAGATGTTGCCCGCGGTCGCCTCCTCAAGCCCCGCGACCAGCCGGAGGCACGTCGTCTTCCCGCATCCCGACGGTCCCACCAGCACGGTGAACTGCTTGTCGGGAATGTCGAGCGAGACGTGGTTCACAGCGAGGACGTTGCCGAACTGTTTGACGACTTCTTCGAGCATCACCTTGGCCACGATGGCCACCCCCGAACGGCGGACCAGTCTCTGCGCGGCGAGCCGCGCCCAGTGAGTTTCCGCCGTCTTGGGCTCAGTACGACGTCCCCGACCCGCCTCCCTGCCGGGGACTACGAGGTGGCGCGCATCCCCTGCTTGACGCGGTCGATCGCTCCGACCGGGGTGGGATCCACCCCGCGCAGATAGGCCAGATACACGCTCGCGAGATCGCCAAGAAACACGAGGGACAGCATCCGCGAGAGGCGGCCGGCGCCGCGTCCACGCACCTCATGCACGCCTGCGGCACCCTGCAACGCCGCTTCGCGGGCGACCTGGATGCGCCGCACGGCCCGCTCGTCCTCGTCCCCGCCGAGCAGGATGACCGCCGCAGCCCGGCTAACCAGGTCCCGGGGCGCGCCCCACCCGACCACCTCGTTGTGGGTCAACTCGGGAAACACGTCCCAGGTGGCCAGCGTTTTGCTGTTCTCGTTGAACTGCGTCTTCCAGCGACGGGCGACCGGTGCGAGTTCCGGCGTGCCGGCATACACGGCGGGAATCACGCCCTGCAGCGCCTCGGCGAGCTGCTTCGCGGGATTGCGCGACGTCGGGACATCCGGCCCTGCCTCGGTCGCGATCGCGCCCAGTACGCCGACGGCCTCGTCCACGTCTGCGCCGCACGGCCCGGCCAGCCCCCATTTCTCGAGGACCGCGAGCGTCGGGGCGAACAGGTGCGCAAGCGCCGCGCGGGGCTGCAGGCCGCCGCGGACCCGCAGCACCGTCCCTCCGGCGGCCAGCGTCGCGAGCCGCCCTCCAGAGGTGATCACAACGACGTGCGCGCCAGCTCGGACCGCCATCTCCGCGGCGGCGAGTGTTTCCTCGGTCTCGCCAGAGTAGCTCGTGGCAATCACCGCCGACGCCCGGCCCACGTAGGCCGGCACGCGGGTGTCGCGCACGGTGACCAGCGGAAGGCTGAGGCGCGGAGCGAGGTACGCGGCCACCAGATCCGCCGCGATCGCAGACCCGCCCATGCCCAGCGCGACGATGTGCGCAGGCGCCACGGCCGGTCGCGCGATCGGCGCCGCGACGGCACGTTCCCACGACTCGAGGAGTTGCGCCGGAAACGCCAGCACGGTCTTGAGCATGCCGGACGGATCGCAGGCACGAAAGGCGGAAACGTCGTCGAGGGCCACCATGCCCGAAAGTATTCGCCGGTCTCCCCGGCGTTCCTCATCCGTCGAAGCCCGGGGGTTGTGGGCGGCGCTCCCGGCGAACGGCGGAGCCGCAGGGAGTCCCCGCGGCGAACCCGAACCACGGGGGCGGGAACCTCAAGGCCGCGGCCGGGCCCCGCACGGCCGGGAGGAGCACCCCGGTGGGAAGCGGACCACACGCACGACGGCACCCGAAAGAGGCGGCGCGGCGGGTCGTGAACGTCCGCGCGCTGCTCCAAGATCGCGAATTCATCAAGATCACCGCATATCTCTTGCCCCGGCACGCCAAGCGCCGCGTGCTCGCGATGATGGAACGGCTGCGTCATGAGCGGACGATCGGTCCGGACGGCGCGCGGCCGGCACTCGGCCCGCCGTCGGCTCTGCCCGACATGACGTCCGGGGAGCTCGTCCGCGAGATCAACTGGCGCCTCGGGACCCTTCCGCCGGCCGACGCTGAGACGCTCGCCCGCTACGTCCGCCGTCTCACGCGGTGGCGCGCGGAACGCCGCCGGCCCACTGCGGACACCGCGCCGACGGCCCGCGCGCCGTCGTCCCTGTCACGCGGTTGATGCCGGACCTCCGCCACGCGCGTCCGACCGTCGCGCTGCTGCACTACGCGGCCCCCCCCGTGATCGGCGGCGTCGAACGGGTGCTCGCGAGGCAGGCACACCTCCTCGCCGACGGCGGGTTTCAGGTGCGCATCGTGGCGGGGCGTGGGGCGGCCCCGGGGGGCCGGGTGCGGCTCTACCGCCTCCCGCTGCTGGATTCGCGGCATCCGCGGGTCATGGCGGTCACGCGCCAGCTGGAAGACGGGCATGTCACGCCGGCCTACACAGTGCTGACCACGCAGATTGAGATGGCGCTCGCGCGGGCACTTCGGGGCGTCGACGTCTGTCTCGCCCACAACGTCTTGACCCTCCATAAAAACCTCGCGCTGACCGAGGCGCTGCACGCGGTTGCCGCCAGACGGCCGGCGCTGCGCGTCATCGCCTGGTGCCACGACCTGGCCTGGACGAACCCCCAGTACCGCCCCGCGCTCCACGCCGGCGCGCCGTGGAGCCTGCTTACGACCCCGATCGCTGGGGCGACGTACGTTGCGGTGTCACGAGACCGCCAGCGGGAACTGAGTGCGGGCCTCAGACTCCCCCTGTCGCGCATCGAGGTCATCCCGAACGGGGTGGATCCGGCGCTGTTCCTTCGCCTGACCCCCGCCGCTCAATGGCTCGCCGACACGCTTCGCCTGTGGGAACAGCAAGTCGTCCTGCTCCTCCCGGTCCGCATCACCCGCCGCAAACGCATCGAGTACGCGCTGCAAGTGGTCGCGGAGTTGGTGCGGCGCGAGCTCGCGGTCCGATTGCTCGTGACCGGGCCGCCCGGCGCGCACAACCCTCGGAACGCGGAATATTTGAACGAGCTTCGGGCGTTGCGTCACGCACTGCACCTGGACGAGCAGGTCGTGTTCTGTCACGAGCTTCCCGGGCCCGACGGCAGGGGGTTGGTGCTGTCGGATCGCGTCATGACGGACTTGTACGCGCTCGCCGACGCGCTGCTGTTGACCAGTCGAGAGGAAGGGTTCGGGTTGCCGCTCCTCGAGGCGGCGCTGGCGCGCGTGCCCGCGTTCACGACCAGTCTCCGCACGTTTCGGGAGATCGGCAGCGACGCGGTGCAGATGTTCGGCACAGACGATGCCCCGGCCGCATGCGCCCAGCGGATCATCCACGGTCTCATGGACGATCGCGGCTACCGGCTCCGGCACCGGATCCTCGGTGCGTACACGTGGGAGGTCGTCATGCGCGACCGGATCGTACCCCTCCTGACCCAGCGCGACGCGGCGGCGCGGCGATGAGCGACTCCGTCCCGCTCGGCGTCGTCTCCACCTTCCCACGGTGGACCTCGGAGATCGTGGACCAATGGTTCCGCGCCAACACGTTCCACGCGGGGGAGTTCGACGATCTCCCCAGTCTCGTCGCCCTCAAGCAGCGTCAGGGAGTGACGATCAGCCTCGGGTTGCCGGCGCTCGACGAGGAAGCGACGATCGGCCACGAGATCTCGGTGCTCCGCCGGGCCCTCATGGACGAGGTGCCGCTGCTGGACGAAATCGTCGTGGTGGACAGCGGCTCGGCCGATCGGACCGTCGAGGTCGCCCGGCGACTCGGCGTGCCGACGTACCTGCACTCGAGCATCCTCCCTGAGACTGGGACCTTCGACGGCAAGGGTGAAGCCCTCTGGAAGAGCCTGCACGTGCTCCGCGGGGATCTGATAGTTTGGGTCGACACGGACATTCGGAACATCCATCCAAAGTTCGTGTACGGTCTGCTCGGTCCGCTGCTCCGGGAACCACGGATCGGCTACGTCAAAGGGTACTACGCGCGACCGATCCAGGTGGGCCCCCGGCTCCACGGCACAGGCGGCGGGCGCGTGACGGAGCTCACGGCCAGGCCGCTGCTGAACCTGTTCTACCCGGAGCTGTCGGGCGTGATCCAGCCGCTCGCCGGCGAATACGCGGGCCGGCGTACCCTGCTGGAGCAACTCCCGTTCTTCACGGGATACGGCGTGGAGATGGGCCTGCTCATCGACGCGTGGTCCCGATACGGGCTGGACGCCATCGCTCAGGTCAACCTGGAACAACGCGTCCACCGGAACCGGGAGTTGACGTCGCTCTCGCTGATGGCGTTTGCGATCGTCCAGGTGGCGATGACACGACTCGGGCCGCGGATCGGTGCGCGGCTGGGCGACCAGATGAACCTTGCGATGAAATTGATCCACCTGGACAATGGGCCGTCGCTCGAGGTTCGGGAACTCGAGGAGCGCGAGCGTCCGCCGATCGTGACGGTCCCCGCGTACCGCCTGCGCCGGGCGGCCCGTTCGGCAACGACGCCCGCCGGGATCTCGGACGGAGAGATCCCGTCGACCCGCGGCTGATGGGGAGCGCTCGCTGACATGGGACTGCTACGAGACATCGCGCAGCAGCTGCAACGCGACACCCTGACCGCCCCCCACCTCGCCGCGGCGATCGAGGCGGTGGCGGCGCTCGTCCTCATCGCGGTCGCGGCGTGGCTGGTGCTGCACGCCGCGCGCCGGCTGCTCCGCCGCGCGGCGGCCGGACGCACCGCCGCCGGCCGCACCTTCATCCCCATCGTCGAGGGGGTGATCCAGTTTGCGGTGGTGTTCGCCGCGCTCGTGCTGGGACTCCAGGTGGTGCACGTCAACGTCACGGCGCTGTTGGCCAGCGCCGGCGTGGTCGGCGTGGCGCTGGGCTTTGGGGCCCAGTACCTCATCAGAGACGTGCTGGCGGGTCTCTTCCTGATCTCGGAGGGCATCGTCCAAACGGGGGACATCGTCCGGCTCGACGGCGACACGGGGACCGTCGAGCGCGTCACGCTGCGCACCGTCCAGCTGCGAAAGGCGAACGGCGAGTTGCTGACGGTCCCGAACGGCCAGATCGGGCGGATCGGCAACCTCAGCCGCGACTACGGGACGGCGATGGTGCGGATCACCGTGCCGTACCGGGCGGATCTCGCCGTCGCGCTCGACGTCCTGCGCACCGTCGCGACCGAATGGGCCGCGGAGAACACCGCGGACGCGCAGGGACAGCCGATCGTGGACGGCGCGGTGGATGCGCACGAGGCGGGCGTCGTCCTCCAATTGTCCGTCCGCGTGCGCCCCGGCCGGCAGTGGGCCGTGGAATCGGTGCTGCGGCAGCGGGCGATCGCGGCGCTCGCCGCGCGGGGGGTTCCGATCGACTCCCGGGTATCCGTCACTTTGTGACACGGGAATGCTACAATACGGGTTAAGTGGCTGCACCGCACTCGATGCGGCCATCTCGATCAGCGCTGATCTACCCCATCGCGACAGGGACACCATGTCGAAACCGGTCGGCCACTTGGTCTTCACCCTACACACGCACCTCCCGTTCGTCCTCAACCACGGGCGGTGGCCACATGGAAGCGACTGGCTGTCCGAGGTCACCGTCGAGTGCTACCTCCCGCTCCTCCGCATGCTGGACCGCCTGGCCGACGACGACGTCGACGCCGCGGTGACCATCAATATCTCGCCGATCTTGTGCGAGCAGCTCGCGAGCGTCGCGTTCCGCGAGGAGATCACAGCGTTCCTAGACCAGTGCCTGCGGAGCTGTGAGGAAACCCGCCGCCACTTCTCCGACACGCACGAGGACACCCTCGCGGCCCTCTGCGGCCATTGGCGCGCGGTCTACGAAGCGCGGCGGCGTGAGTTTGAGGAGATGGGCGGAGATCTGCTCGCACGCTTCCGCCGCCTCGCGGACCGGGGCGCGATCGAGCTCATCACAACGGCCGCGACGCATGGCTACTTCCCGCTGCTCAGCCGGGACGAGAGCCTGGACTTGCAACTCCGCACGGCCGTCGAGACGCACAGCCGACACTTCGGCCGCGCGCCGACGGGAGTGTGGCTTCCCGAGTGCGCGTATCGTCCGCGGTACCAGTGGACCCCGCCGGTCGGGCCGCGCAGCGGAAAGGTCCGGTACCGGCGCCGCGGCGTCGAGGAGTTGCTGGCCGGGCACGGCCTCGCGTACTTTTTCACCGACGTCCACCTCGTACGCGGCGGACAAGCGCTGTCGGCGTACCGCGACTATTTCCCCCGGTTGCGCACCGTGGCGGGGCCGGAGGGACAGTTTCACCGCCGGGAGGACCGGAGTCCCTACCTGTCCTACCGGGTGGCTTCGCGGGGGGGGACCGGGGACGCCGTGTCGTTCGTGCGTGACCCGGAGACGACGCTCCAGGTCTGGAGCCGGGACGCGGGGTATCCGGGCGACGAGTGGTACCTCGAGTTTCACAAGCGCCACTTTCCCGGCGGGCTCCGGTTCTGGCGGGTCACGCATCCGAAGAGCGACCTCGCCGACAAGCAGATCTACGTGCCGGAGCGGGCCCGGGAACGGACGCGCGCGCACGCGGCCCACTTCACGGCACTCGTCCGCAGCGTGCTCGCGCGCCATGCGGACGAGGCAGGGCAGGCCGGCGTCCTCTGCAGTCCGTTCGACACCGAGCTGTTCGGACACTGGTGGCACGAGGGTCCCACCTGGCTCGATCACGTGCTCCGCGGCCTCGCGGCCGAGGGCGTGTCGGCGACCGCGGCCGGCACATATCATGCCGAGCATCGGGCCAGCGGCCCGATCACGCTGCTCGAAGGGTCGTGGGGGGAAGGAGGAGACCACCGCGTCTGGCTGAACAAGGATACCGCATGGACGTGGGAGATGGTCTACCAAGCCGAGGAGGAACTGTGGGAATTTGTGTCGCACACGCCCTGGCAGCGGACCCCGCTGCTGCGGCGAATCGTCGCCCAGCTCGGCCGGGAGATGCTCCTGCTGCAGGCCTCGGACTGGCAGTTCCTGATCACGACCTGGGCGGCTCGGAACTACGCGGAGACGCGGTTCGCCGAACACTACGCCGACTTCACGCGGCTGCTCGAGCTCGCGAAGCGCGTGCACGGCGGCGGAACGCTGTCGTGGGAGGAAGACGAACTGTTGGTCGGCAAGGAGGCCCAGGACTTCTGCTTTCCTGGCATCGCCGAGCACATCGAGGCGGCCGCGGGGCTCCCGCCGGCGTAGCCGGCTTCGCGCGCGGGCGACATTGGTAACCCGTCCCCGCATCCTCGGCGTCATCCTCGCCGGCGGCAGGGGCGAGCGCCTGTATCCGCTCACGAAGGAACGCAGCAAGCCCGCGGTGCCGTTCGGCAGCAAATACCGGATCGTGGACTTCGTGCTCAGCAACTTCATCAACTCGCGGATCTTCTCGCTGTACATCCTGGTCCAGTACAAATCCCAGTCGCTGATCGACCACATCCGCCGGGGATGGCGGATGAGCGCGGTCGTCGACGAGCATTTCATCATCCCCGTGCCGCCACAGATGCGGTGGGGCGAGTCCTGGTATCGCGGGACCGCAGACGCGGTGTTCCAAAACCTGAACCTGATTCGCGACATCGACCCGGATCTGATCGCAATTTTCGGGGCGGACCACATCTATCGCATGGACCTGCAGCAGATGGTCGACACGCACCTTGCCCGCCGGGCCGACGTCACCGTCGCGGCGCTCCCCGTGCCGATCGAGACGGCGTCGGGGTTCGGGATCATCGACGCCGACGCGAACGGCCGGATCGTCGGCTGGGAGGAAAAGCCGGCCCGGCCGAAGCCGATGGTGAGCGATCCGGCCCGGGCGTTGTCCTCGATGGGCAACTACATCTTCACGACGGAAGTCCTGGAGGACGTGCTGGTCGAGGATGCCCGGCGCAGCACGGACCACGACTTCGGTCGCACCATCATCCCGGAACTCTACCCGTACGCGCGGGTGTACGCGTACGATTTCTTGACCAACGAACTCCCGGATCTCAAGCCGACCGAGGAACGCGGGTACTGGCGGGACGTGGGCACCATCGAGGCGTACTGGCGCGCCAACATGGATCTCTTAGGGCAGACGCCGGCGCTCGATCTCGACAATCCGCGCTGGCCGATCTTCGCTCCCCCGTTCGCCGGCCCGTCGGCGCGGGTCGTCGCCGGCGAGGTCGAAGACTCGATGCTCGGGGAAGGCTCGATCATCCGAGGCGGGTCGGTTCGCCGCTCCATCCTCGGCCAGGGCGTGCTGGTCGAGGCCGGCGCGATGATCGAGGACAGCATCGTGATGGACAACACGACGGTCGGCTCCCACGCGCGGATCCGCCGGGCGATCATCGACCGCTTCAACACGATCGACCCCGGTGCCGTGTTCGGGTGGGATCCGTCGCGGGACCTCGACGCGGGGATCCTGGATCCCTCCGGGATCGTGGTCGTGGGCCGCGGGGCCACGCGCGTCCGGGGCAGCCAGCACGTGCATCCCTGACGCGGGCCGCGAACGATCGCGTGCCGGGACGGAGCGGCGCGAGATCGACGTGGTGCGAAAGCGAGAGAGCCGATGACCGATCACTGCATCTGCGTGCACGGCCACTTCTACCAGCCGCCGCGAGAGAACCCGTGGCTCGAGGTGATCGAGGTCCAGGACTCGGCGGCGCCCTACCACGACTGGAACGCCCGGATCACCGCGGAGTGCTACGCGCCCAACGGCGCGTCGCGCGTGCTCGACGGCAACCAGCGCATCCTCGAGATCACCAACAACTACGCGCAGATCAGCTTCAACGTCGGCCCCACGTTGCTCGCCTGGATGGAGCACGCCGCCCCCGAAGCCTACGCCCGTATCCTCGACGCCGACCGGGCGAGCCGCGCGCAGCGAGGCGGTCACGGCAACGCGCTCGCCCAAGTGTACAACCACATGATCCTGCCGCTCGCCGTCCAGCGCGACAAACACACACAGGTGGCCTGGGGGATCGCCGACTTTCGTCACCGATTCGGCCGCGATCCCGAGGGCATGTGGCTCCCGGAAACGGCGGTCGACATCGAGACGCTTGAAGTGCTCGCCGCCCACGGGATCGCGTTCACGATCCTGGCGCCGCACCAGGCGGCGCGCATCCGGCCGCTCGCCGGCGGCGACTGGAGCGACGTCGGGGGCGAACATGTCGACCCGAGGCGACCCTACACGTGCCGCCTGCCGAGCGGTGCCGCAATCACCGTCTTCTTCTACGACGGCCCGATCTCGCGGGCGATCGCGTTCGAGGGACTGCTCAACAACGGCGAGCGGTTCGCTTCGCGGCTCGCCGCGGGATTCACGGATCGACCGGGACCGCAGCTCGTGCATGTCGCGACCGACGGCGAGTCCTACGGCCATCATCACCCGTTTGGGGAGATGGCGCTGACGTACGCGCTGCGGGTGATCGAAGAGCGGAACCTGGGCCGCCTGACCAACTTCGGCGAGTACCTGGCGATGTTTCCGCCGGACCACGCGGCGGAGATCGTGGAAGGGACGAGCTGGTCGTGCGCGCACGGAGTGGAGCGGTGGCGCGCGGACTGCGGGTGCCGGGCGGGACACCCCGGCTGGAACCAGGCCTGGCGCGGGCCGCTGCGGGACGCGCTGGACTGGCTGCGCGACGAGCTCGCGGGCGTCTTCGAGCGGGAGGGCGGGAACTACTTCACCGATCCGTGGGCGGCGCGCGACGCATACATCGAGGTGATCCTCACCCGCGCCCCGGAGGCCGTGGACGCGCTCTTTGCCGCGCACGCACGAGCGGCCCCCGACGGGAACGGGCGGTGCCGAGCGCTGCAGTTGCTGGAGATGCAGCGCCACGCCATGCTGATGTACACGTCGTGCGGCTGGTTCTTCGACGAGCTATCCGGGATCGAAACGGTCCAGGTGATCAAGTACGCCGCGCGGGCGCTCCAGCTCGCAGAACGCTTCGGCGCCCGTCTGGAGGACGAGTTCGTCCGACGGCTCGCCATCGCGAAGAGCAACCTGCGGCAGTGGGGAGACGGCGCCGGGGTGTACCGGCGCGCCGTGAAGCGGTCGATCGTCACCCTGCCGCGGGTGGTCGCCCACTACGGGATCAGCTCGCTGTTCGAGCCGTACGAGGACGAGACGTCCGTCTTCAGCTACACGGTGCGGCGCCGCGACGCCCGCCGGGAGACCGCGGGCGGCCACGCGCTCGCCGCCGAGCTCGTCACGGTCACCTCCCGGATCACGGAGGAGACCGCGGACGCCGCGTACGCGGCGCTGCACCTCGGCGGCCACGATCTGCAGTGCGGCGTCCGACCGGACGCGACCCCGGCGTGGTACGAGGCGACGAAGCAAACGCTGGCGGACGCGTTTCTCGGCCAGGGAGCGAGCGCAGCGCTCCGCCATCTGGACGACCGGTTCGGGCGCAGCCTCTTCGGTCTGCCCGACCTCTTCGTGGAGGAGCGACGCAAAATCCTCGGGCTCCTGACCGAGGAGCGGCTCGGCCGGTTTGAGGGCGTCTACCGCGAGCTGTACGAAGAGTCCCGGCCGCTGCTCGCGTTCATGCGGGAGTCCGAGATCCCGGTGCCGCCGGCGTTCCTCATGGCGGCCCAGTACACCCTGACGCGCGCGCTCGCCCAGGAGATCCGCCGCGCCGCGGACGAGCCGCTCGGGGATCGCGCGTTCGAGCTCGCCGGCGATCTCGATGCGCTCGGGCTCGCGGCGGAATGGGCCGACGCCGCCCCTCTGCTCCGGCAGACGCTGGCGGCGCGAGCAGACGGCCTCAAACAGGACCCGTTGGGCCCCGCGCTCGCCCAGACGCACCGCCTGCTCGATCTCGCGGACACGCTCGGGGTCACCGTGAACCTGTGGCAGGTGCAAAACCTCTACCACGCCGCGGCGGTCACCCATCGGGACGCGCTGCGCGGCGATCCGACCCCATCCGGCGACGGGCCGGCTGATTGGTCCGACCGCGTCGCCGAGTTCTGGCGCCTCGGGACCCGGTTGAACTTCAACCTCGAGTCGCTCCGCGCCGGGACACCCGCGCCGACATAGGGCGCCTGGCGCCTAGAGATGCGCCGCCACCACCACCCCGGTCACGAGGCGGGGGCTCGCGGTCGCGGTAGCGACGACGAAGCTGACCCCGCGGGCCCGGTACTCAAGCATGTCGTATCCGGGAAGATGGAGGACCCCGGAGGGCCGGCCGTACACGTCGCGCACCGTCCCGTCCGTGTCGCCGGCGCCGACCCCTTCACGAGTCCGATAGCGCCCGTCGTGGGCGACGCTGATCAGAATAACCAGGTCGTCCACGGTTTCGACGACAAGCGAGCGAACCGGGCGCTGCGGGGCATCCCGCCATGTGTACCAAACGGTTCGGGCGTCCCGGTCGACCTTCGCGGGGGTACCGAGAATCGCCGCGACCTCCCCCACTTTCATGCCGAGCTTCACCGGACCAACGCCCCGCCCCGGAACGACGAGGTATCTCGCGTCCACCAACGCGGCGGGCGCGGCAGACGCGAAGACGGACACGACAAGGATCGCGACAAGATAATACGGGCACACTACCCACCCCCAATGCGGCGATCTCTGCTGCATCGCAATGCGACGACGATTTCCTACGACGATCCCGGGATCGATCCCGACGCGGCCTACGCCCGCCGTGTTTAGAGTCCCCGGGGCCGGGACGCCGTTCCCATGGTGCGACGGGTTCCGAGCAGTCACATCCGTCGCCCCTGCCGCGTCGAACCCGGAGGAGCGAGGGCCACCCAGTCAGCGCCCACTCACGGGCGCACCGTCGCGGTCTCCGTTCGCAGCAGGCGCCGCAACAGGAACACCGCCGCGCGCTTGTCGAGCGGCGAGTTGAGATTACCGCACTTGGGTGATTGGACGCAGGACGGGCACCCCGACTCGCACGGACACGACACGATCGCGTCGAGTGTCCGGGCGAGGAGCGCGTCGAGCACCTGAAACCCCTCCTCGGCGACGCCCACGCCTCCGGGGTAACCGTCGTAGATGAAGATCGTGGCGCGACCCGTCTCGGGATGGACCGGGTAGCTGACCCCGCCGATGTCCCACCGGTCGCACATCGTGAGCAACGGCAGGAGGCCGATCGCGGCGTGCTCGATCGCGTGGATCCCGCCCGCGAGGTCGAGCCCCTCCGTCGCCACAGCCGCGGCGAGGGCATCCGGCAGCACGATCCACAGCGCCACGGTGCGCAGGTCCTGCGCCGGCATCTCGAGGGGCGTCACGCCCAAGACCGTGTCGGTCACGAGCTGCTTCCGCCGGTACTCGACGACCTGCTGGGACACGCGGACGTCGCCCAAGTGCGCCTCAGCGGGTCCAACCTCCCGCGCGCCGGTGGCGCGCTCGATCCAGAGGTCGGTCAGCACGCGCGCCTCGGTGTAGTACCCGCCAGCATCGGGTTCGACGGCCGCGGTGCGTGCGTCGGGGTCGAGCCGCGCGACGCGGTACGCATCACCCTGGTGCAGGTAGATCGCGCCCTCGTGAAGTTGCTCAAACGCGCGGGACGCGTCCACCGTCCCGAGTACCCGCCGCGTGCCCGCGCGCACGATGCGGTACGTGTCGCCGGACGCGGCACGGATGTCTACGGACCGGGCATGATACGTCCGCGTGGGCGCGTGCCACCGGTCTCGCCGGTGCGTGAGCACCCCCAGCGTCTCAAGCGCGCCGGCGACCTCCCGCATCCTGGAGCCAAACAGCGCCTCGTCCCCGGGCCACAGCGCGATCTCGGACGCAGCGCAGCGCAAGTGCGCGGCCAGAACGTAGGGGTTGTCGGGGTTCACCGCAGCATGCTCGATCGGCCGTCCGAAGAAATAGGCGGGTTGCCGCATCAGATACTGGTCGAGGGCGTCCTCAAGCGCGATCAACACGGCGAGGGACTCCTCCGCGCCGCGGCCGGCGCGGCCGGCGCGTTGCCACACACTGGCCATCGTTCCCGGATACCCCACGAGGATCGCCGCATCCAGCCCACCCACGTCGATGCCGAGCTCGAGCGCGCTCGTGCTGACGACCCCGGCCAGCTCGCCGCGGAACAACTGCTGTTCGATCTCCCGCCGCTCTTCGGCGAGATAGCCTGCCCGGTAGGGACGAATGCGGGCGGCCAGCGCGGGGTCGTCGCGCACCGCCTCGACCGCGTACCGATAGATCAGCTCCGTAATCTTCCGCGCCTTCGTGAAGACGATCGTCCTGATGTTCCGTCGGACCAACGCCGCGAACAGCCAGCTCGCCTCCAGATAGGGACTGCGCCGCGCCATTCGGGCGCGGTCCACGAGCGGCGGGTTCCACAGCACGAACCGTTTGGGGCCGCGCGGCGCGCCGTCGGAGGCGACGACGCGCAGGGGCACCCCCGTCAGGCGTCCGCCGAACTCTCCGGGGTTCGCGATGGTGGCGGACGTACAGATGAACTGCGGATCGGCGCCGCGCAGCCGGGCCAGACGCCTGAGTCGCCGGAGGATGAGCGCAACGTGGCTCCCGAACACGCCCCGGTACACGTGCATGTCGTCGAGCACCACGTAGCGGAGCGAACGCAGAAACGACGTCCATCGGAAGTGCTGCGGCAAGATGCCGACGTGCAGCATGTCGGGGTTGGTGAGCAGGATCTGGGCCTCGACACGGAGGCGCCGCCTCGCATCCTGGGGCGTGTCGCCATCATAGGTCCCGATGCGCACGGGGAGGTTCAACTCCGCGAGCGCGTTCAGCTGATCCTGCGCGAGCGCCTTCGTCGGATAGATGAAGAGCGCCCGCGCGCCCGGGTCGGCGATCAACGTTTCGAGCACGGGCAGCGCGTAGCAGAGGGTCTTGCCGCTCGCGGTCCCGGTGGTCACGATGACGGACGCACCCGCGCGCACGGCGTCGAGCGCCTCCGCCTGATGGGCGTAGAGCCGGGTCACCCCTCGGCGCTCCAGCGCCGCCTCGAGCTCGGCCGGGAGGGGCCGCTCGATCGCCCCGTACCGGGCAGGTTTGGCGGAGAACGGCTCGCGGTGGACGATCTGGCCGCGGTACTGGGGTTCGTGTTCGAGCGCGGCGAGCACACGCGCAATGTCCATGCGATCGTGTTCGCTGCGGCCCGCGCCCGTGCCTGTGTCGCCTCTACCGCAGCGCTGACGTGGTGGGCCGCTACCTGGAAGCCGTCTCTCCGGATGCGCGCAGCACCTGGCGCAGGCCCCAGGCGAGCGGCAGGGTGAGTAGGACGACACCTGCCACGATCGTCAGCGTGGCGGGCACGCCGGCCGCGTCGCTGACCACGCCGTACAGGGCAGGCGCAACGGCGCCGGCGCCAATCGTGCCGGTGTAGAACCATCCGAACGCGCGCGTCCGTCTCGCCGGCGGGATCAGCGCCGGCACGTTGCCGTAGAGCACCGACGACGTCCCGTTGAGGGCCACGCCGAGCACGGGCAGCAGCACGAGACCTGCGCCCAGCGTCGACGGCAACAACGCGAGGATGCCCGCCGCGGTCAGCCCTTCGGTCGCGAGCACGGTCGCGAGGATGCCGAACCGCGCGCCGAACAGGCCGCACAACAGCTTGCCGGCCGCGCCACCCGCGAAGATCAGGCTCAGCGCGAGACCGATCGTCGGCCCGGTCGCCCCCTTCGCGATGAGGAGGAACGGGAGAAACGTGAGAAACCCCATACGGGTCGCGCTGTCGATCAGGCCGATAGTAAACAACAGCGGGAACCCGCGGTATCGTCTCGTCTCGCGCACATCCTCCCCGGGCACTCCCCCGGCGTGCGCATCCGCGTCGGTGCCGTGGGGGTGCGACGAAGGGGCGGCCGTCACGGAGTCGTCGGGCCACACGCGGCGGAGCAGCGGCAGTACGATGCAGGCTGCGGCGACGCCGACCGCGCCCAGCAGCACGGCCGCTGAACGCCACGGAAGCAGCGTCACCGTCCACGCGACCGCCGCGGGCATCGCCATCTTGCCGAGATCGCCAGAAAAATTGTATGTGCTGAGTGCGATCCGCCGCGAGGTGGAATCGCGGTGCGCGTATGCGACCAGATCCGCGCCGACAGGATGCTGGGTGCTCGAACCGGCTCCGCTGAAGACGAGTGCAGCGGCAAGGAGGGCAAAACCGGTGCTCGCGCCCGCCGCGATGTAGCCGAGGCCGGCCACACCCGTCCCCAGGGCGAGCAGGACATAGCGCGCTCCTCGGGTCCCGATGCGCTCCGCGAGCAGGCCGACGGGAACCTGGAACACCGCCATGGCGCCGGTATACAGCGCGCGCAACAGGCCTACCTCGGCATACCCGAGGCGGAACTCGGTGCGCCACAGGGTCAAGAGCACGTAGAGCACGTCGGTGTATCCGTCATGGAGCGCGTGCACGCCGCAGCAGATCGCCAGGACGCGGCGGGCCCGCGCCCCAACGATCCCGGCGACCGGAGGTCGGTCCGCCCGCTCAATGTGGGTGTTTCGCGTAACGGACATAGACCGCAGACCTCCGGCGGGTGACATCGGCTCAGTTCATCCCGTTGGCCGCGGAGTCCTATGCACCGGTGACGATGGTCGGACGCCGTGGGCTCGAAGCGCCGCGCAGCCGGCGGAGGAGCGGCCCCGCACACACAAGCATGGGTCACGGGGATGGCCTGGATCGGCAGAGCACGCACGTCCCTGATCGCCGCGCGCCGTGGTGTCTGGCATGTACTGCGGAGGACGAGTCTGGTTCGCGCTCGTCAGGCGCCGCCCGCGACGTCGCCTCACCGCGACCGCGACGCGCTCGAAAGGGCTCTCAACGAACGTATGGGATCCCGTACCCTTCGGGCACCGCCCGCAGCGTCACGGCGCATGCCATGCCGGTCCAACGCACGAACAGGAACACGGCGTATCCCTCGCGCTCGTATGTCGCGAGGTCACTCACCCACGGCGCGATTGTCTTCAGCGATTCAACCGCTGGCGAGCCGGGGGTTCGCAGCGAGGCGATGATTCGCGCCAGCGCATCCGAGGTGGAGCCGGCGCGCACTCCGCCGGCTTCGAGGACCGCGGCCACGCGCCGACCGAGGGCGCCTGCGGTCGGCGGCCCGGTGAGCAACATCATGATTGCGCCATCTCCAGGGCATCCGTCCCAGAAATAGGGCACGAACGGAACGACCGCAACGTCAGCGGGGGCGGCTGGCCAGTGCCGCACGACTTCGACCACACCCGACGCTGCGTCCACGAACGACAGGGTTGCGCCGGTGGCGCCGGCGGGAAGCGCGGGGGCACTCGCGGCAACTGGGAGCGGCGTCCCTGACGATCCCCCGACCGTCGGCCCCAACGCCAGCACCACACCGGTACCGACCGCGACACCTACGGCCGCGACCCATCTGGGCGCACGCATCATGGCGCGGTCACGCGCCGAATCGGCCGGTCGCACGCATGATCGTGGCCTCCTGTGCGCCCCCCATCCCTTCGGCCCAGGGGCTGGCGGATCCCATCGCAATGTTCGGCTCGAGTTGATCGCGACTTTGGCGCTCGATCCACCCCGCCGTCTGTCGTTGAAGCCACATCGGTCCGGAGAGCACGCCCTGGCCAAACGTTGTGCCCTCAACGAACTGCCCGACGAGGTGCTCCGCCCGCAGCATCGCGTAGATTCCGATCCCCGTGCCCACCAGCATCACGAACAGATACCCGACGAGATTGAAGAGCAACGCACCGAGCGCGGCCGCAGGGTCGGCACCCGGCTGGAGCCCCCCCTGCTGGAAGCCGGACGCGGCGTCGCGCACCGGCACGATGACGGCGAGGTACAGTACGGCGGCGTGGATCACTCGGACACAAAACACGATGAGGGCCGTCCGCACGACCACGACCGCCCAGCGGCCGGTCCAGCGCTGGGTGGCGGGCGCTGCCAGCAGCGCTATCGCCAACGGCGCGAGGAACGTCGCCAGCAACAGTGTCAGGTGCGCGAAGAACAGGATGGCGAGGTAGACCATGACGCCCACGGCAAACAAGAGCACACCGAGCAGCAACCCGACTACGAGCACCGTCAAGGCCCACGGGTACGTAAACCACGGGCCCGCGATGTTGAACAGGGAAGTCATCTGTGGAACGAGCCATCCCTGCACGAATTGATCCCAGTTCTGACCGATCAGCCCGTTGAGCACCGCGGTACCTGCATCCCGAAACGCGTCAAACCCGAAGACGATCGTCTGCGTGAGCGGCCCGACCGCGCTGAGGAGCCCGCCGGCCACCACCAGACGTCCAAACGCCTCGATCAGGTCCAGCTGCCGGCCGGGACGGCTGGACGCGCCAACGTGCCCCAGCCACAGCACGGTAAAGACGGCCCACGCAAACCGTCCCATTGACGCCGTGGCGCCGGTGGAGACCAACCATGTCTCAAGGGCCGTGAAGATGTCTGCGATCGCGTGCTCGATGTCGCCGGTCACGTACGCTTGGGCTCCGAGGCGGCGGCGTCAGTACAACGACACGAGCGGCAACTCCACCCCCGACGGTTCGCCGGCACCGGCGAGCGCTTGTGACAGGACCTGGCCACCGGCGCGAACCGCGTCCATCAGACCAAGCCGCGCATCGAGCTCCCGCCGATCCCGCTCCGCATCGCGTGCGGCCAACGCGGCGGTCGTCTCTCCAAGCGTCCCCATTTGTTGGCTGAGGGCCGCAAGTTGTTGTGCGAGCACGGTAAGGCGTTCCGCGAGCGCCGTCTCGAGATCGGCCTGTTGTTGCATGCCGGCCCCCATTCCCGCAACGAGCATTTCAATCCCCGCGCGAGAGCTCGGCAACTGCGGTGCACCCTGCACGAGCGCCGCGCCGACCTGGCGCGCGGCCCGGGCGGCCGCCGGCAACACGGGGTCCGCAGCCACCGCGGCGGCGTCCTGAGACGCTACCGAGGTCGCGAGCTGCTGGCGGATGTTTCCGGCTGCCAGGGCGGCGGAGGTCACGGCGACGCCAATCGCGTCATGCGCGAGCACGGGGTCGGCGGAGACGTACGCTTGGTGGTCGGCAACCGGTGAACCCGGTTGGACCGGGCTCTGCCACCCGGCGAGCACGGCAGCCAGCATGCGTCGAAGATCGGCCGGGAGCCCCGGCACCGAGCCGAGCAGCCGAGCAAGATCGACCCCTTGAGGGAGATCCCCAGGCGTAGCGCCGATGATCTCCGCAATGGCGTTCCCGGTCGCCTCTTGTGCACTGCGCACCCACCCGGCGACGGCGTCGAGCACCTGCTGCACGCCGGCGATCACGCTCTCGAGATCGTTGAGGATCGACGTCGGATTTGCGTCCCCAGGTTCCGACTGCGCCAGGGGAAGGATCGGAACGAACGGTGGCAGCGGACGCGCGGGGCCCAGCGGCGGCAGGGGCACCGGCGCCGAGCTCGGACCGTCCGCCGCGGGTGCCGTTCCCGCCCGTGCCGGCTGAACGAATGCCGACTCGATCTCCAACATGACGGTTGCGACCAAAAGTACAAGCAGCCCCATCATCCAGGCCCGGCGACATGACACGTTGAACGACGTACCAACCGTGCGGACCGACCTGGCGGAGCACCGTTCGCGATGGGTCGCCATGGCGCGCTTCCTCCTTGGTGTGAAGCGTCCAGTAACGCACGCGGAACGCATCGCGGTGCGTCCCCTTGCACCGATGCCGCGCACGCGCAAGGCCCGGCCGTTCAATCGCGGCGCGGCGGCGTGCGCCGTCGCGCCGCGAGCTGTTGGATCGCTGGCCACACGCCGATTTCGCGACCGAGCCGGTCCCGTTCGAGCCGTTCGGCCGCGGTCGTCGTCGCAATCACGTAGTCCTCCGGAATGTCCCGGACGACGACCACGCCCCCTTCTCGTCCTTCGAGAAGATCCAACACGACCAGGACTTCATTGAACACGCCGCGGCGTTGGCCAAGGCTTTTCCAGAGCGCGCGGTACTGATCGTCGAGGTGCAGCACGGGCGCGACTCGGTCCACGTTCGCGGTGCGCGTCAGAACCTTCATCGGCGCGTTTTCCAAGATGCCGCGCGCGTGTTCTCCCTCAAAGTCCTCGAGCCGCTGGCTGATCGCCATGACCCCCGCCCCGAACTTCCGAAACCGTCGAAACATTCCCACCAGGGACTCGGCGGCGACCGGGTTGAGCAGCGCCGCCCAGGTTTCGTCGCTCACGACGTACTTCGGCCGCAGCGCTTCGGTACGGATCCGGCGGTAGATCAGGTGGTTGGCGAGCAACGCGGCGATCGGCGCCAGCTCGGGATACTCAGCGTCCAACCCTTCGGTGTCCAGACAGACGATCGGCGCGTGAAGATCCACGGTGGACGGCCGATCGAGCAGTCGCGCGTACACGCCGTGCCCCGTCCAACGCTCGAGGCGGCGTGCAATCCCGCGGGCGACCGCCCACTCCTCGGGGCCGGCATCCTGCCGCCCGACCTGCTCGAACGTACGCAGGGTCCGCACGACGTCCCGCAGCAAGACCGGGGCACCCGCGGCGCGGGTGTACGTCTGCCGAATCGCAGACTCGAGCACGGCAAGTTCCTGCCGGCTTGGTTCGACCGCCGGCTCGACCACCATCAGCGCGACCAAACTACGGAGGAGCACGAGATGCGCCGGGTCCGGTTCGATCTCCCCCGGAAGGAGCTCGAACGGGTTGACCGCTACGTCCGCTGTCGGATCGAGCCGCACGTGCTGCCCACCGTACACGTCGCAGAACGCCCGGTACGCGCCGCCTTTGTCCACGATCACGATCACCGGGTCAAGCGTGAGCAAGTGCGACAGCCACGCGATCGCAAAATGCGTCTTTCCACCGCCGGACTCGCCCACAACCACGGCGTTCCATGACGGCAGCCGCGGGTCGAACGGATCGAGGCTCACGAGGCTCTCCCCGCGTGTCAGAAGCGGACACACGGGGCGGCCCCCGCCCCGCCATGGCGCGTAGCAGGGAACGAAGTCGGCGGCGTTGCTCGTCAGCATGCGAAGGAGGCGTTCGTTCGGCAACCCGCTGAACGGCGCAAGCTGAAAGAACTGCCGGCGGAGCGCGACCGACTCGATCCGGGCGTCAACTCCGGGAATCTGCCGGAACGCGTCGAGCGCACGATGCGCCGCTTCGCGCGCGCGTTCCGGGGTGCGCTCCTGCAGCACGACCGCGGCGCCGACGCGCATCACACGCTCGCCGGTAAGTTGCACCAGGTCGAGCGCGCTCGCCACCTGGCGTTCCACAGCGCGCGAGTTCGAATCACCCCCGTCCTGCGCGTGAACCGCCTGCCGGCTGAGCCGGCTCTTGAGCTCGAGCCGCTTGACCTGCTCGGATCGCGGGTCGTTCCATGCCTCCATGACGATCCAACAGGATCCCGGTAGACTGAGCAGCGGCGCGAGCACGTTCGGCGACGTGGGGCGGTCGGGCAACAAGTCCATGGCAACAACCGCATGGGCGAAGCCATCCATCCAGAGAAAGTCCCATCGTCGATAGAGATCCGACCGCGCGAGCGCGGTCCGCAACGAGGGCCGCCCGAGCGTCGGCCAAGTCGCGAGCAGGCGCCGGGGGAACTCCACCTCCTGGCTCCCCGCCGGCACCGGCGGAGGGGCCCCGGTGCGCTTTCGGCCCGGGTTGAAGTACCGCCAGACCACGCCCACGAGGGCCGCGTCAGTCATCGGCCTGGCGCGAAACCCTGCGCGGTCAGCGTGCACAGCCATCGCATCCCGGAGAAACCGCACCTCCTCGAGATGGTGCCCATACACGGCCGCGTCGATCGACGCCCACCAGCGTCGCGCACGCCGGGCCGGATGGTACGAAAGATCGAAAAACAGTCGGTAGTTGGTGAGGCGCTCGTCCGCGTGTGCACGGCTCCACGCGACCACCCGTCGACGGTGCAGATCACATACGACCGGGTGCGGCGACCGGCATCCCTCCGCGTACGCTCGAAGCACGTCCGTGTAGTCCGCGTGCACTTCGACGATGACGCGGAGGCATTCACCCTCCGGCACCGCCGCGTTCAACAGCGTTCGCAGGTGGTCGTTGCTCCGGGCTAGGCGTGCGGCGTTCCACACTTCCGTCCCGGGAAGCGTGATCTCAAAACCGATCCGGTAGCTCCCATCGCGCAACACCACGACACCATCGCCGACCGTCCAATACGGAAGCTCGCGCGTGAGGCTTCCGGCCGGGTCGCTCCGCATCACAAGACGGTCACCGCAGGTAGGGATTGGCGTCGACATCCGGGTCAAGCTCGTAGACGTGAGGCTCGCCGAGATACTCTAGCAGGTGACGGAGGTAGTGGCGCGGAGTTCGCTCCCGCACACGGCGCCAAATGACAAACAACAATCCGGTCATGAGCAGTGACGCGACAGCCTCCGCGCGCGGCCACCCCAGCGCACCTCCGATGACAAGATCGCTCACGCGCGATAAGACGACGAACGCCACGCCGAGTCCGAACCAGTCCTCCAACTCTACGCTGAGCAACGTCACTGGCGAGTCGAGTTTGCGGTACACGGGGTGCTGCGGAAGCATCGCGTCAGCCGTGAATCATCCGGATGATCTGACCGCCGAAGAACAGGATGACGGACCCGATGATCACCCACAGGGCGTTGCGCACCCCGTTCCGATGATCGGCAACGATCACCGCGCCCGCGACCAGCAGCGCCGCCGTCGCGTAGGCGAGCCCGAAGGCGCCTGACAGGCTGAGCGCCGCCTCGTTGAACAGGTTGGTCAACGGTGCAAAGAGGTCGCCGCCGGACTGCGTCGTCTGCGCGGCAGCGCTGGACGGGGACACAGCTAGCCCACCTGCGGCGGCGGTTGCCGCGGCAGCCCTGGCGAGGATCCGGCGCGTGATGGGGTCGGACATTTCACGGCGCCTCCGTCACCAGGATGAGCAGGGGTGTCCCCGCGGAGATCTCGCTGGTCTCCACGGGTCCCGGGACGTCGCCGCGCGGCGCAATACCGTCCGCGAAGGACGAGGCAAAGTAGGCCCAGGGCGGCGCCGCTTGTCCCAGCGTCATCTGACCCCAACTCCCGGCCAGGGCGAGGCCTTGCTGAGCGAGCGCGCGCGCATACTCCGCGACCGCACGCGCCGCCGCTGTCAGCGCCGCCGCCGCCGCCCGCGGCTGCCGCAACTCCGTCCGACCGGGCAGTCCCGGCACGAGTCGATCGGGGTCCAGAGCGACGCCTCGAACAACGTCACCGCGTCGGGCCACGGTGAATTCGATCTGCACGCGCCCGTCCACGCCCAGCGTCGCGTGTCCGAGCCACGTGAACACTGGGCCGCTGGTCTCGGCGATCGCCGGCGAGGGCAACCCGCCCGATGCCACCAGTACGCCGGTGGCGAGGCGCGCTTCAAGGCGCATGCCCGCGGCCAAGAGTTGTCCTGCGCTCCCGACGTCCATCGGTCCGCGTCCCACGGATGTGGCCCTGGCAGCGGCGGGTACCGATTCGGCCTCGTCTCGGTCGCGATCGTAGACGATCGGAGAACCCCTCCCCGCTGCAGCGTCCACGCCCGCGTCGTGCGACGCAGGTGTTGCCGTGGTCGTCGCCGCAGACGGCTCCGGATCGGACTGGAACACCAAGGGATCTCGCGGCGGCTCAGCACTGGATGCCGCCTGCGCCGCAGGCGCGCTCGCAGCCGCACCTAACGCCAGGAGCCCGAGCGGAGGAATCGGCAGGTTAACCAGCGGCGGGGACATGGTCTGGTGAGCGGCGAGCACCTGCGTGGACGCAGCGGCATGCGGCAGGGCGAATGTCGTGTGCGGCACCGCTGCGACCGCCGGACGGCGACCGCCCGCGCCGGGCGCATGGTGTCGAAACACCGCGGAGCCGGCCAGGAGGAGAAGAATCACGCCGGCCAATCCGAGCGGCACCGCCGCCGCGACGTGGCGCTTGGCGACCAGCCGGTCCCCCGCGTCGCTCTCGTACTCCGCCCACCCAAATAGGTGGCGCCGCACCACGCTCCACCAGCGCCGTCGAACGAGCACACGCTCGCTGTCGAGCCGGATCTCCGTCCCCGACAGTTCCGTGAGGATCTGCGAGTATACACGCGGCGCCTCAACCGCGAGCCTCGCCAGCGCGGATGGCACGGCGCCGGGGGACAGGTCCACATCGTCCCCGAGCACGTCGCGAACCCGCCGCGTTGTCTCGGGGCTGAGAGTAATCTCCATGTGCAACCCCACCGCTCCTGTCGTGGACCGCTGTCCGTGGTCTTATGTGGGATGCTTATATGTCTGAGCATCAATATATCGGAAAGTCACCGCGCGTCAAGAGGCGAACTGTTGCTCTCCAGCGAAGAGCACGAATATGGGGATTTCGATGCGTGACGTACGGAGGCTCGCCGCCGATGCGCTGGCATGGCGTTGCGATCCGACGCAGCTCGAGTTCGGATCGACCGCAGACTTGGCGGCTGACGTGCAGATCATCGGACAAGAACGTGCACTGCGCGCCCTCGAGTTTGGGCTCGCAGTCGAACAGATCGGCTACAACATCTTCGTCAGCGGGGCGTCGGGCACCGGGCGCAGTACCTACACCCGCGTCCAAGTCGAGCGGGCTGCGCGAACCCGCCCGACGCCACTGGATTGGTGTTACGTCCGCAACTTCGCCAACGGCAGCCAGCCCACGGCGATCTCCCTCCAGGCGGGGCGCGGCCGGGGGTTCCAGCATGACGTCGCGGAGATGATCGCGGAAGTGCGCGATGGCCTGCGCCGTGCGTTTGCAAGCGAGGTGTACGAGCGGCGTCGGACCGAAATCCTCAAGCAATACGAACAAGCCGTTGGGGGCATCTGGCAACAGCTCGAGGAACAGGCGCGTCAGCAGGGCCTCGTCCTGCAACGCACCCCCGCCGGCGTGGCGACGGTGCCCGTCGATCTCCAGGGCCGCCCGATCTCCGAGGAAGTGTTCCAGCAGCTCCCCGAGGCCGACCGGCAGCAGATCGTCCAGCGCACCCAGGGGCTGCAGGACCTGGTCTCAGACACGGTGCGACAGATCCGCGCCAAGGAACGGGAAGGACGGGAGGCGCTGCGGGCGCTCGAGCGACAGACCGCCCAGTACATGATTGACACGCCGGTGGACCGGGTGAAGGAGCAGTACGCGGACCATCCAGCCGTCGCGGCGTTTCTCGACGCCGCCAAGCAAGACATGCTGGAGCACCTCTCCGACATTCGCGGCGACGGCGACGAGGAGGGCGGCGGTACCCCGAGGCTCGAACTGCCGATGCCCCGGCGCGATCCGCTCGCCCGGTATCAGGTGAACCTGTTTGTCTCGCACCAGGACGGGACCGGGGCACCGGTCGTCATCGAGCCGAACCCCACCTACTATAACCTCGTCGGCAAGACAGAGTATCGCGCCGAGTTCGGCGCGATGGTGACCGATTTCACAATGATCAAGCCGGGTGCCCTGCACCTGGCGAACGGCGGCTATCTCATCCTGCAGGCCAGGGACGTGCTGACCAACCCCTTCGCGTACGAAGGGCTCAAGCGCGCATTGCGGAGCCAGCAGATCCGGATCGAGTCACTCGGCGAGAGCATGGGCATGATGCCCACGGCGACGCTCAAACCGGACCCGATCCCGCTGCAGGTCAAGATTGCGCTGATCGGCACCCCCGACATCTACCACCTCCTGTACGCGCTCGACGAGGAGTTCGAGAAACTGTTCAAGATCCGGGCCGATTTCGACGTGGTCATGGATCGCACGCCGGCCACGATTCAAGAGTACGCGCGCGCGATCGCGGCAATCTGCCACCGGAATCAGCTCTGCCATCTCGATCCGTCGGCCGTGGCGAGGATTCTTGAGTACAGCGCCCGCCTCGCGGCGCAGCAAGACAAGCTCAGCACGCGTTTCAACGAGGTGGTGGAGATCGTCTTCGAGGCCGCCGCCTGGGCGCGGCAAGCCCAGCGCCCGTTGGTGACACGCGAGCACGTGCAACGCGCGATCGACGAGAAGGCGTCTCGCTCGAACCTCGTGGAGGAGAAGATCCGGGAGATGATGACGCGGGGACAGATCCTCGTGGACACGGACGGTGCTGTCGCCGGCCAGATCAACGGTCTTTCGGTGCTCCAGCTCGGCGACTACACCTTCGGGCAACCGAGCCGGATCACGGCCCGCGCCTACGTCGGCGGGCGCGGCGTGGTGAACATCGAACGGGAAACGCAGATGTCGGGCCGGATCCACAGCAAGGGCGTGTTCGTGCTCTCCTCGTTCCTGGCAAGCCGATTTGCGCAACAGCAGCCCCTCAGCCTGTCGGCGTCGCTGACGTTCGAGCAGCTCTACTCGGATGTGGACGGCGACAGCGCGAGCTCGACGGAGCTGTATGCACTCCTGAGCGAGCTCGCGGGGCTGCCGATCGATCAGGGCATCGCGACGACCGGTTCGGTGAACCAGATGGGTGAGATCCAGCCGATCGGCGGCGTCAACGAAAAGATCGAGGGGTTCTATTACGTGTGCAAAGCGAAGGGGCTGACGGGGCGTCAAGGGGTCATCATCCCCCACCAAAACGTGACGGACCTCATGCTCCGTGACGAGATTGTCGCGGCCGTCCGCGAGGGCCGCTTTCAGGTATGGGCAGTTCACCACATCGACGAAGGGATCGAGATCCTCACCGGCACGCCGGCAGGCACGCGCGACGACGCGGGGCGGTATCCTGCGACCTCCGTGAATGGGCGCGTCACCGCCAGGCTCGCCGACCTCGCCGAGCGCTACCGAAAGTTCGCGGAACGCGACGGGCAACCGGACGAACGCAAGAAGGACGACGGTCCGCCGCCCGCATCGGTTCACTAGCCCGCCGGCACAGATGTGGAGACAACTGGGGGCGCGGCTGTGGTCGCGCCTCCCGGCGTGGGCGCGGAATGCCCTCGTCTGGCGGCTCAACGCCCATTTCGTGATCGGCGCGGTCGCCGTCGTCCGCGACGACCGGGGGCACGTGCTGATCGCACGCCACACCTACCGGCGGAAGCGGCCGTGGGGACTCCCCGGCGGCTGGATCCAGCGCGGCGAGGACCCGGCGCACACCGTGGTCCGAGAGGTCTTCGAAGAAACGGGGCTGCGCATCAGGACGGTGGGACCGCTGACCGTCCAGCGGGAAGGGCCCCACCACCTGACCGTGGTGTACGCCGCCCGCATCGAGGGAGGCACGTTCCGTCCGAGCGATGAGGTCGTCGAAGTACGCTACATCCTGCCCGGCGAATGGCCCGAAGGACTTCGCGAGGATCATCGGGCGCTGATCCTCGCGTCGATAGGACATCCGGCGTTCGACGAACGCCCGCGCGGCCCGGCGGGGCCGGACTCTTCATGAACCAGCTGATTCGACAATGTCCTACCACACTTGGGAGGCAAGGCGTCCGAAGAGAACCCGCATCGCAGGCCAGTCGGGTCGCGCTTGCACCGATCCAGATAGATGCGAAAACCCCGATGACGAGGGCATCGCAGATATGATAAGGTGATCGAGAAACCGCCCCCATCGTCTAGGTTGGCCTAGGACATCGGCCCTTCAAGCCGGTAACGCGAGTTCGAATCTCGCTGGGGGCACCACGCACTGTTCTGCATCGTTCGGCACGACACTACCGGGAAGCCCGTCATACAAGGGGTCTGACCTGTCCCCCGATAGAACAGAACTGCACGGTTCTGAATCGATCGGAGCGCTGTACAAGTGCAAATTAAGTGCAGATTCGAACCCCTCAGGAAAGACAAGCTCGTCAATCCACTCGACCTGACGCTTGGGCGCGGACTCCATCAGGTGCCCGTAAGTGTCAAGAGTGAAGCCAGCCGAGTGGTGGCCCATCTGACGGGCGATGTAGAGTGGGGTTTTTGCCGGCCGCAATCAGGAGCGACGCGAACGTATGCCGCGGATCATAAGGCCGAAGCGGACGCACTCGCGCCGCAGAGATCGTACGCTCCCACGCCGCCCTCATGGTGTCCCGGCTGAAGACTCCTCCCCCAGCCCCGGGGAACACGAGTCCGCCATGCGCACGACTCGGACGCGATTGCAGGATCCGACACCCGGTCGGAACCATATCCGCGTCTCGCACGGACCGGTCGGTCTTCGGGGCCCCAAGCACCTTCGATCGTGCCTCGTAGGACATCGTGACGTGGATCTTGTTGGCCGTGAAATCAGGCCAGTTTTGATCGGTCCATCGCATCGCCTGGATCTCGCCGGGGCGAAGTCCTGTGAACGTCGCCACGAGCCACAAGGGACGCCACGCACCAGGGACCACCAGGAGGAACCGTCGGAGTTCGGCCGGCGTCCAGAGCGGCAGAGACCGTCGCGGAATCGGGAGTTTCCGTACCTTGGCAATCGGCGACGTGGTAAGATAGCCCCAGTCCGCGGCAGACGCTAGCATCTGTTTGAGCAAGGCGACTGCGCTGTTGATCGTCGTGGGCGCAAGTTTGCCGGACCGTATACTCTCCGCCATGAACGTCTGTACAAGCGAAACGGTGATGCCAGCAAGCAGCAGGTCTCCGAACTCTGGTAGCAACTGCTGTTGGAGTAGCTCACGGTATCGCTTGGCGCTTGAGGCTCGCACACGGACCAAATGCTTCGTCTGCCACTCTTCGGCAAAGGCCGCGAAGATTATTCGTGTGCGCTTAGCAAGAATCGGGTACTTGCCCGAACGCACTTCATAGATCCGCTGGTGCAGCAGGGTCTCGGCGTACGACCGCAAGGGCAAACTCGTGTATGCGGGACTGGCAGGCAGCGGGCTTCCGGTCGATACCCGCAAAGTGATCCTCGAAGAGCTCAAGGCGACGCCCGCCGAGACCTGCCCATTCACGCCCGTTCCGACTCTCCGCGACCACTGGGGTGAGCTACGGACCGACCTGCCGCCGCATTGGGTGAAGCCGACGCTCGTCGTCGAAGTTGAGTATCGCGAGAGGCTGAAGGATGGACTGCGCCATGCGGCGCTCAAGGCTCTGCGAGGTAGGGGGTCCGCTTGATGATCTTATCTTGGTAGGGTGGCTCCTCGAACACAGGAGTGCAGGAACCCAAAACGGCGTTGTCAGATTACCATCGTGCGTGACCTCGTCGGTATTAATCAGATTCCGAGGTCAGGAGGGTGGACTGGTGCGTACGGGTTTTGTCCTTCCCCAAGTGGGCTCCAGTGCAAATCCTCATTCGATCGTACGGGTCGCACAACGTGCGGAGGCCTTAGGTTACGATAGCGTGTGGGTCACGGAGCGGTTGCTCTACCCGGTTAAACCCCAGACGCCTTATGGTGCAACCCCGGACGGTTCGCTGCCGGAGGCATACAAAATTGTCTTTGATCCCCTTGAGACGCTCACGTTTGTGGCGGCCCAAACGAAGCGCATTGCACTCGGTACCAGTGTGCTCGATATGCCATTCTACAATCCCGTGATGCTGGCACGACGCCTGACTACTCTGGACATCTTCTCGGCGGGGCGCCTACGCGTCGGGCTTGGCCAAGGGTGGTCCAAGGACGAGTATGATGCGGTGGGAATCTCCCCCAACGGACTGGGCAAGCGTGCAGACGAATTCATTCAGGTTCTCAAGGCAATCTGGACGACTGACCCTGTGGAGTTTCACGGCCACTATTTTCAAATCCCTAAGTCCATCATCCAGCCCAAACCTGTGCAGAAACCTCATCCGCCACTGTACCTCGCTGCGTTCTCTCCTAGCGCCCTCAAGCGGGCAGCAACGCTGGCAAATGGGTGGAATCCGGTAGCCGTGCCGGTGGACGGAATGAAGCAGATGATGGCGGGCCTCAAGGACATGGCAAGGGCTGCAGGGAGAGACCCCGCCTCCGTAGAGGTCGTGGTGCGCGCTAATCTCTCGATAACCCAACAGCCATTGGGGGAAAAGCGCTGGATATTCTCTGGCACACTGGAGGAAATCAAAGCTGACATCGCGGCTGTTAAAACACTTGGGGTGAATGAGATCTTCTTTGACGCCACGTTCTCACCCGGGGTACACTCCGAGAGCGACGTTCTCAGGATCTTGGAGGAGATTCGCCGTGTCGTTTGACGACCATCCCACCTCATCATCCGGGAGTTAGCTGGACCGCGGAATACGTGATCGCGTGCCGGCGCGCCACGATGTGATTCTGTGCGGGGCGATTTGGAGTACCAAGCTATCCTCGAGTCGCATCGTACGGTACTGACGGTATTTTCGACGCAACAACTGCACTGCACGCTCGTGATCCGTTGCGCCAGGTTGAATCACCTTCGCAGTCCCAAGGACGAGGATATGCCACAGGCGTCGCCAGTCCTCACGATACGCATCCACCATGAGGGCGACGCGAGCGTTGGCATCGATGTTGCGCACCCGTCGAAGTTGTCGCGGTGCCACCCGTTTGGGTTTCTTGTCGATCGGCGTGAAGATCGCGTACCCGTCGAAAACAAAACAAATGGGGACGACGTAGGGTTGTCCACGCCGGTCGGCGGTAGCTAAGTGCCCGACCCGGGCGCGACGTAGCAGCATTGGGATCCGCCGTAGCGCAGGCACCTCCATCGGTCTACTATTTGGCCGGCCCTCCAAATGGACGCCCGACTGCCAAGGTCTGCCGAAAGCCTGCCTCAAGGTCGAGGTACTCCGGATCGGGCTCCGCCCCCACCGCATCGATCACCCGACTGAAGAAGTTCCGGGCCGCAGCCGTAAGGACGATGTCGAGGATCTCGTCGTCGGCGAATCCGTGATTCCGCAGTTCATCCACGTCCTCTTTCGTCACCCGGTAGGCGTGGAGCGCAACCTTCTCCGCGAACGCGAGCATAGCGACGTCCGCAGCGGCTAACCCGGCATTCCGGTAATCGCGCACGATGGCTTCGACCTCTTCCGGCTTGAAAAACTGGTTACGGAGCACCGCCCCGTGTGCAAGTGTTCAGTAGCTGCACCGCAGACTGGCAGCGACCACGGTGGTGATCAACTCGTACCGGCGTGGATCGATGTGTGTGCGGATGGCCTTGCTAAGGGCGCGCCATGCCACCGTAACATCTGGCCGGAGGCTGAGGGCGCGAGTGTGGTTGGCCACGGCGCCTCCGCTCTTGAGATCGCTGTCGTAGAGTTGTCGTAGCACGTCAGCGGCTTCTTCCGGGGGAATCGTGCGAATAAACGCCATGCTCCTCACCTCCGTTGAATACTAACCACCGGCAGGCGTTAACGCCAACAGCTCGGGGCCGTTATTCTGGGGTCGGTTCACTCGACGACTGACTGGTCGCGTGCGACTTCACATGTCTTCTTCGGGGGCGCACCCGTGACTACCATCCCGCTTACGGCAGTGCCGCGACGATCTTCCGGTAGTCGTTTTCGGGAAACGCCCGAAGGGTCCGGGTGCGAATGTACCCTTGAGAAGCGGCCTGGAGAATTCCCGTCGCCACCGTCTCGTCGTTCGGGCCCTCCATGATGATGATCGCATCGTATTGCCCCATCGTCAGATAGAAGGCTTTGATCTCTCCCCCGCTCTTGCGGACCCGCTCCTTTGCCGCAGTGAGCCGGTCGGGGCCGTGCTTGATATCCTCAATTCCCTTCTGCGTGAAATTGACCAACATGACGTAGGTCGCCACGGAATCACCCCCTAAAGAGAAACAAAATGGTACGCCCCCGTCGCTGTCGTTCGTCCTGCCCGTCTCGGACCCCTCCGGCGGCGTAGGAGCCGGACACCTCCACTCCGCCCGCTTCCCCCTCGAGAGCGTCTCTTTGGATTAGCGCCACACTCTGGTTCTCATACTGTGCCGCCTTCCCCAAGCAGCTGAGCGCGGATCGCCACTCCCCGTAGCGAGTGAGTCCTTCGCCATGCGGATCGATTCGTCGCGTAGGTGTTGCAAGGTGGTGATCGTCGGCTGGTGGGCCTGCTCGAGTGTCACACGGTGGAAGCCTTTGCATGGCATAGTCGTGCTCGCTATCCCTCGGTGGGCTCCTCGTCATTGGGTTCTGGCAGTGGTGGGAGGTCGGGCGTGCCAGCGGACGGACCAACGCGACGGTCTCGCCCCGTGCTTGGCGGCGATTACTTTCTGGGCAGCGGCGGTGAGTCGGCTGACGTCTGCCGGCGAGAGGTGGTCGATCGGCCCGCTTACGCCTTGCTTCCGAAGCCAGGCCATCGCCCGATCCTTGGTGTCTCCCTTGCCCTGTGACGCGCCGGCAACGAACGAGAGGAAGTCCTCGATCTTGATATAGCCTCCCTCGGCACTGCGGAGAAACCCAGGGAAGTCGATTAGGATACGTTCGGCATCACGTGACACGCTGTGGACTCTCTCGAGTGAGAATATGCGGAGGGTTCCCGGCGTTCGGTGCGGGGCTCCTGCAACACGAACTCGGCTACCCCGGAGCCGCGGCCGCACATGACCCGTCACCTGGATTCAGGCGCGGGCGAAGCCGTCTAAGCCTAGGCCCTAACCGTTTCCCCGTCACAGCGCGGACAATCAACAACAGAATCACGCCGCCGATGAAGGCCACGACGATGGGAACCGATATTGAGTCCGGTCACGCCGGCATGCCCCAACTGTCTAAAGATCCATCCGCCAAGAAGGGCTCCAACGATGCCGATAACGAGGTCGCCGATGAGACCACCGGGACCCTCACCTGGCACGAGCATTCTCGCAAGCCATCCCGCTATAATGCCGACGACAATCCACGCGAGAATACTCACGCTGGCGCTTCCCTGATGGCGAATGCGAAGCAACTACCGCACGACAGATCACGGGGAACACCTTGAAGCACGAGTGCCCTGTTCTTCTGGACTACACACGAACCCTCTATCCCCGCTAGCGTGACTTGACGGATCCCTGGCGCTAGGTTGGCCCGACCTTCGGTGCGGGGTTCCTGCCGAACAACGCCGGAACCGCGCTCCGTCGGTCGTCAGGGCAGGAGTCTGACTCGACGGATTAGTACCTGACGTTACGTCAGCCGTTTCACGGACGAAAGAGGGCGCGAAGCCATTACCGACACCACATTTGATTTATGGGGGTGTGGATATGCGTTTCTTGGTTACCGGTAAGTACGTTGAGACGGGCGCGCTGCTGCCGCCCGAACACCTTGGTCCACTCGCGCAGAACGTCATACTCCCGAGCCTTCAGACACTCGCCAAGTGGGAACAGGAGGGTAAGATAAAGGGTGGTGTGTTGGCGGGTGAACGCGCAGGCGTCTTCATGGTCGAAGCAGACTCTCACGAAGCACTGGGCGATCTGCTAGCCAGTTTGCCGTTTTGGGGGATAGTCAAATGGCATGTGACCCCGCTTCAATCATGGGCTTCCGCGGTCGACCGCGACAGAGCGGCGTTCCAACGGGCCACTGCTCCGCGCTAGTAAACTTGCCGCTGGAGGTAGAGGGGCCGCGTCGCTTCGTCAGGGCGTGGCCCCTAAGTCTCCCCACTGTCCACTTCTAGCCCAATCTCCCGAAGGTATGTTGCAACCTGCCGCCTCGCGTACTCTCGTCCCCATTCGGTGCCGTAGACGACGTCACGCTGCACCGAGCAGTAGGTGTTCAGCGCGTTGAGGATCTCCGTTGCCAGGGAGGGACCGGGGGCGGCATGGACGGTGTTCACGCCCAGTTCACTCCACATATAGAGCCGAGCAATCGCGTCCCGACCCCGATAGCGCAGGATCACGTGCGCGCAGTCGCGCTCGCCGCAGTAGGGGCACATGGAATGTGCTTACTAGGTGTTCGGTGCGGGGGGCCTGCCGAACGAACATCTTGGTGCGGAGTACGTTCTTCATTGTTTGGCAGGACCGCCGCATCAAACACTCAGAAGGCCCGAAATGCTCTTTGCGACTGATAGTCTTTCAGAACGGGGGTCACTATGTTCAAGTTGCAAGGGGTATTCGACGGAAAGGATACAATATGGCGGGCGTTAAGGGCGGTTCGCAGAACCCGGGCGAGGTCGCACGACGGGAGATGCCGGACGAATCTGCAGTTATGCTGCGGGCCGACGGCATATTGCTGCGGCGTCCCCCCTTCCGGCACGGGTGGGAAGTGTTGGGTGCCGTGGGGCGCGAGAGATTCGAAGCGATCTGTGGTGAGTTGGCCAAGGTAGCGGTGAGCGAGGCCGCGGCGGATTCTAGAGTGATTGCGGCAGCATTCAGTCGCATCGCGGGAGAGGCTGTGAGGCCGCCGAATCCCGCGGCAGTGGACGACCCGCGACGCCTAGCGTTCGAAGACGCGCTCGAATCCTTCACGAAGGCCGGGCTGAACCTGCTCCGCGTCTGGAGAGAGACGGATGCCAACGGGCGGAACCACCCGCCTATCGTGGTCAACTACCCGAAAGGCGTCCCACCCCTCGAGGAACTAATCACAGAACTGTCCGTGATAACCAAACTCCCCACAGTCCGTCAGTAGGCGCAAGATCTCACGTCCACGAGAACGGCTCGGTGCGGAGGTCCTGCCGAACAGAGAGCGCCCGTCTAAGGCTGCTCGGCAACGGGTATGGACCTTACGAGGAATACGGATGGGACGCACGCGGTGACATGGCCCGGGGCCGGATATGAAACAGTCCTCACGTGAGGGCAGACAGGTTTTCGTCGAACGACGCGACACGAGCCCGCGCGGCGTCGGGCGGCGAGCCCGCTTCATGGAGTCGCTCGAGTTGCTGCGGGTCCTCGGTCTCGCGCCGGGCGCCATCGAGCACTACCGTCGCCTGGCGCGCAAAATGCGAAAGCTGCCACATGAGTTGGTGTGCACGGTCGCCGAGGAAGCCATCGAACAACCCGGCATGATCGTACGAGTTGGGCTAGATTCCGACCGGCCTTCCTAGAGCCCCGCCCCAAGAATGTCCACGCTGAATTCCCGCCTGCGCCCGTGTTCGGTGCGCGGCTCCTGCCGAACGCGGCTAGCTCAAAGCTAGGATGGGCAGTACCGAATTAAGTGTGGCGGAGCGGTTCCGGGCTGGGGAGTCAGCGTTCGTGCCGACTCTTACTCACGAATGCACCTGTGCGGCGAGGTCTCGTGGGTTTGAATCCCACATCCCTCCGCCACACCCGTTCACCCGAGCGAGACAGACTCGACCTGTCGTTTCAGCCACCTGTGCCGAATGTCGTGGCGTTGCCCGCGACACCATTGTTACCCCCGGCACTCCCACCGCTGCCGCCTGCGCCCACCGTATAGCCATATGTCGTGGCAAGAGCGGTAAGGAGTTTTCTGAAGTACCCTCCTGCGCTTCCGCGAGACCCGTTATTGGCACTGGTCCCTCCAGCGCCGCCGCCACCAGACCCCACGCCCTCAACGATCAGCCACCGGGCACCGGAGGGCGAGGTATACACACTCGATCCTGCGCCGAACATCGTAACTTGGGGAACGGCGAGTGTGGCACCGCCGATGGTCGCTCCTGCTGCGAGCGTCAAGGCTCCGCTTAATGTGGTTGCGCCGATGAGATTCCCGCCGCTGAATGTTGAAGCCGAGATGATAGCGGATGTGACATTTCCGCCAAACGTGGAAGCATTGATTGTCTTATTGGCAACCGTCTGTGTGCCGCCGGTCGTGGCGAGACTGGACGGGAAGGTGACATTGGGGCCAAAGGTGGCCGCACCGCCAATGGTATGGGCTCCTGTCGTGCCTGTAGTCAGGGTCAGCAGAGAGAATCTCTGAGGTCCCGATGTGGAAATGATACCGTTGGCGTCTACGGTCCAGACCTGTACCCAGGAAATGGGTCCGGATGTTGCGGGACTCGTCCACTTCGTTTGGTTCCCACTCGAATCTAACTCGATAGCATAGGCCGGTGAGCCCGTCGAAACACACGAGAACAACCCTGACGTGGTGGATGGGACCGCATTGACTGTCAACCAAAGATTGCCTGCGACTTCATACCACGAGACAGTTTGCCCGCTCCCCTCGGTCCCCACCAGGGAGATTCCAGGGTAGGCGGAATTGATCGAAAACGGATTGACAGCACCAGAGCCAGGAGTACCTTGTGACGCGCCAAAGGTGTAGTCTGTTTGATTTTGCCAAGGGGTCATTACGCATCTCTCTCCTTCGCTTCTATTTTGGGGGCGACGACACTGGAGCAACGCCGACGACCGGGGAATCCCCCTGTATCGGCTTGGACAGTGGTACGCGGCCGCCGTCGAAGCCGTTACTTTGAATGCTGGAGTGTGGCCGAGCGGGCGTCGTCGGCACGGGCACTCACAAGTGCAAAACAAGTGCAAAAGAGGGAAGCGGAGCTAAGTGGGCTCGCTGGTACCCTTGTCCTGCTTGGGCTTGCTCGGGTCAGTCCCCTCAGAATCCGCGAGTTCGAATCTCGCTGGGGGCACCAAACACCGGACCGCACAATCTCGCCGACATGATCGGATTGGGTGCAGGGCGGCCGCGAGGAATGGCCGGACGTTCAAGATACAGTCAGAAGCGCCCGATCCTGCTCGCGCCGCAGGCGCACGATGGACTGGGTTTCGTCGAGTGCCACATCGGGGAACCGGATCGGCTCGTTCGCCTTCACTGGTCGCTCCACCGTTGCACCGACGATCAGGCCCACGGGCACCATGCCCTCGGCGGACGACGTTTGCGCCCGCTCAATGAGGCCGTATACGGTGTATCCTCCGAGCGCATCGATCTTGTCCCCCGGCCTGAGGTCGCGCTTTGCGCATGCGACGGTCTCGCACACCGGCGGACGGTAGGTCGCGAGGGTCACCTTCCTGTCGAGGACCGCATCAGCGATTGTGATCGGGGCCTCAAGATTGGCCAGATGATACGGGCGATACAAAACCCAATGGCGGCCATGGCCTCGCAAGTGCAGGTAATCAAGGTCCCGGATGATCTTGGGCTGATCGGTGGTGATGACGACGAAGACCCCGGGTGCCGGACCGATGGCGTAGTCGACCGCGCCGGGGGCGCAGAGAATGCCGCCGGCCGACCTGGGCACGAATACTCTGGGCAGATCGTCCACCGTGCATTGGGGACCATACCCGCCCGGAACTTCTGGGGCAAAGCCGGTCGCGTTCCCGACCGCGGTCATCTCCACCATCGTCTTGGTGCCGTCCACAAAGGACGCCAGCATTTTGGGACTCATCATCTGCTCGATGGCCTGTGCGCGGACCGTCTCGGGGTTCGCGGTACGGTCCAGGGGGTTGTTCTTGCCCTTCCCGATGGCCACGATCTCAAACCCCAAGACATCCGCAAAATCGTACAGTTGTTTGATCGCTCCCGGTTCGTCGCCGCCGATCAGCGTGTAGACCACGTTCTTGTCGAGCGCAAGCTGGGCCAGCCGGTACCCGACCGTCGCGTCGGCCTCGACGTTCATATTCACGATGCTCTTGCCAGCCTCGATGGCCGCCAGGCACACCTGCGCACCCACCTCGGGAACACCCGTGCACTCGACGATGACGTCCAGCGCGGGAATCCGCACGAGCCAGTCGGCGTGCGCGGTGGCGATGCGTTTGCCTTCCTGAATCAACTCCGCGGCTCTCTCGACATCGTCGTCCATAGAGACGACGTGCGAGACTGGCACACCGCTCTCGCCGTACGCGGAGGCCGCCCGTCCAGACACGACGTCTGCCGTCGCCACGATGCGCATCCCATCCATCCGCTCCATCTGGCAGACTAAGCCCGTGCCCATTTGCCCCGCACCGACGAGCCCCACACGGATCGGGCCAAGTGTCCGCGCGCGTTCCTGCAGTCGCCGACGCAACGACATGTCAGTTGATCCTCCCTGGAAGACTCTCAGTTAGCTCGCGTGTCGCCGTCTCCTCCTTCGATACGAAAGGACATCCCGAGCGCGAGCTTGGGCAGCGGAGCAGCTTCCACGCACACATCGCCGGGCAGCTGGGCCATGGTCGCGCCCGTGAACTTGACTACCAGATGGCCGAGCATATCGAGATTCTTGTTGGCCACCTCGCCTACTGCCAGCACCCGATACCGGTGATCGTCGAAACAAAACTGATCACCGGGGGAAACGGTGCCTTCGAGACGAACGCCATCGTGCAAGATCGAGAACTCTGCCAACTCGGGCGGCGCGGTCTGGCCGAAGAACACGAGGATGCCCGCGTCGACGAATTCGGACACGAGCGGCCCGATGGCCGTGATACGCGCCTGGTACTTGATCATGGCGTCAGCAGCCACCGGTCTGTCCGGATGCACGGTGGCCGTCGCCGCCGGGCCGATCGTGCCCGCGCCCCGCCGCGCCCATCCCCGCTAGGGGATGAGCTCGATGTCTTCCGGCCGCACACCCGAGACAAAGAGCTCCTCGGTGATGAAACGCATCAGCGGTCCAGACGGCGACGTGGGATAGATATCCACCGTGAGCACCTTCTTCATCGGATAGACGCCAACGCGGGCGGTGCCACCGCAGTCGATGACCGCCACGGCGATTTGTTCGAAGGCCGCTTTGGACCTATAGCCGTCGAACGGGATCCCGCCAGTCATCTCGGCGATCCTGGCCGCCAGCGGATGAATGCCACCCCCGGTCACCGAATAGATCAAATCGCGGCCGGGTTTGGGGGCGATGACCAACGGCCCTCCCCAGCCTTTCGGACCCTTCTTGACGCGGACCTTATGATAGACCCTTTCCTCCGGCATGCGCGCCCTCCGCTCGTCGTGTAGCTTAGAATCCAAAAGCAAAGCTCGCAAAGTACGCGAGGATCACGGCGATGGGCCCCGTGATGAGCCGCGACGTCAGGACCGCCGGCACACCGACCTCTACCGTGTACGGCTCGGCCTCACCGAGCGCCAAGCCCACGGGAATGAAGTCGCACCCCACCTGCGGGTTGATGGCAAAGAGCGCCGGGAGCGCGATGGATGCCGGGAGCGCCTTGCTCGCAAACGTAGTCCCCAGCAGGGTCCCGATGATCTGCGCAATGACCGCGCCCGGGCCGAGCACCGGAGAGAGCACGGGAAAGCCAACGATCAACGACATCACAATCAAGCCGATGGGGTTGCTGGCCAACGGCCGCAGGACATGCGCCAGCCAGCTGCCCACCCCGGTCGCGGTGATGATGCCGATGACGAACGAAATGAACGCCATGAACGGCAGGATGTTCTTGACGACTTGATCCACCGAGTCGCGGCCGGCCTGATACAATGTGCCGACCACTTTCCCCGTGCCGCGTCCGAGCCTCTCGAGGAAGTTGGTGAACGCTTTCATGGGGCCTCTCCTTCACCAGCGACTGCCACGGTTTCCGGCGTCTGCGCCGGCGCCTTCCAGAGCGCTGCGGTGATGCGCTCGGTGACGATGCCACGGATGAAGATGACCACGACCCCCATGATCAGATAGGCGACCGCGAGCCGGGCCGTCGTGGCGGCCCCGTAGCCAGTCGTCACCCCCAGCGCGATGCCGGCCCAGACGAAGAGCTCACCGGGATTGACGTGTGGGAAGAGGCCCAGCGGGGGATGCACGAACGACACTGCTGAGTCGTAGAAGGCCGGCTTCAACCGCTCCGGCAGGAAGCGTCCCATCGTATACGCCATCGGGTTGGTGAGGAAGAATACTGCGACGATGGGCAGCGCGACGTACCGCAGGGGAGTGTACGCCCAGCCGGGGCGTGACGCGAACACGGCAAAACGGTCGACGCGTTCCTGACCGATGAGCGCAATGACCGCGTTGAACGCCGTCATCAGCACGATGACCAGTGGGATAATACCGGTGACCAAACCCGTGAAATACTTGGCGCCAGCTTGAAACAAGCCGATGAACCATACCGCCGACGCGACGACAGCATCCATGTCCCACCTCGGGTGTTGCATCGTGGGTCCGAACCGATCCTGTTCCTCAGGATCGAGTTCGTAGTGTTGTTCGAACCCTCACCCCCTCTCGGGTGCGCCACGCATCAACTCGCCGTAGCCGATTTGCCCCCCATGGTCCCGTTTGCTTGCGTCGTACCCTCGCGGATCGTGCGGTTTTCGATGTACGTCGACGCACTACGCAGCGCGCCCAACAACTTCGGTGACACCGGCAGCTTGAGATCGTCGTCCCTCAGATTGCCCAGCGGCTGGCCGACGATCCCCGGAATGGGTTTCAAGCTCGCGAACACTGTCCAACCGGAGAGTTGCTCAGCGTGGACGATCCGCTGATGCTCGTCGACCACGAGCACCGCGTACTGCTTCCGCCGCCACGTCGAGCCCGCCACGCCAATGGACAGCAGTCCGTCACCTCGCAACTCGGCCGTGCGCTTGTAGAACCGCCGCATCTGCCGGAAGGTCAGCAGGTACTGAAGTGTCCACACGATGGCTAGGGCGATGACGATGACCGCCGCCGTGGAACTCATTGTTGGACCTCGCCTCCGAGGGTTCTTGGTAGCGCATGGCGTTCCGGATCGCCGCAAGTAGCATCGCGGGCGATCCGCGGAACGCGCGCCTGCCCACTCCCTTCTGATCTTGTGGCCGTCTCGGGGGCGCCGGAATCAGCTTCAGGATGCCTTACAGGCATCCCAGTACCTGATGAAATGTGGCAGGGTTGCAGAGGGCGTACGATCAAAGGTGCTCGCGGCTCAATCAGCACCTGCGGCACGCGTGCGCACGCGCGATTCGAACCGTTCACGCCGACCGTCCAAGAGGCAACGTAGGCGTATCCACCAACCTGCCGGCGGCGCAACCACAATGACCGATGTGCGCGCAACTCCTTGGCCGGTTGGAAGACAGTAACTTCCGCTCGCATCTGATCTCCCCGGAGATGCTGGCGCCACTGACATCCTACGCGAGTACCCTGAGATTTCCTGCTGCCGTGCTCGCCGTACGCCGACGCTGGCTTGCCCATGCGGCGAGACATCCGCTTATGCCGGAATGTCCCTCGCGTGAAGTTTGAGCACGTCTGCGTTCATCGGGCCCAGATTCGCGCGAACGTCGGTCCAGGGGTGAGTCACTGACTATCCGGCGGGGGACGCATTCGGTTCAAGGAAACTTGCACTGAACCTGCATGTGGCCGTCACCATCGCACGGCACAACCACACTTAGCGACTATTCGCCATTCACATCTCACTGATCATGTCGGCGGCGTGATCCCCGATCGCGTGCCTGCGTCTAAGCCGGCCCGCATGAGGGCAGGATGGCTGTGTACGGACAGAGTTCCTTACTTGAACCACGGGGGGGACAGCGTGATCGGTGGCGTGAACACACGCGGGCCGCGTGCATGACGCCTCCGATACGCCGCGGCCCGCGAGTAGCGGCGCGCGGTCTCGACGTCGACCAGCGGCGGACGCACCCATGCAGAACAAACCGGACAAGGCCCTCGCGTTTCTCGCGCGGCTGACGACCGAGTTCACCGTCGTGCTCAACCTGGCCGATCTGTTGCACCAGGTGGTGGACGCCCTGCGGGACGCGGCCGGGCTTGACTCGTGTGCGATCGGCCTGTGCGAGACACGCGACGGCGAGGAGGTCGTCGTGGTTCGAGCGGGCTCCGGACTCCGGCACATCGTACGCGGATACGTCCTACCCAGGGGCCAAGGGTTGGTGTGGAGGGTCATCGATTCGGCCACCCCCGAGATCGTGCCCGACCTCCACGCAGACGGTCGCGTGACCCGAAGAGACCCGGGTGTGCGCTCAGGCATCTTCGCGCCGATGATCAGCCAGGGCCACTGCGTCGGCGTCTTGAGCGCGTATCGCGCGTCCACCGACGCGTTCACAGATGCCGATCTGGACCTGCTCACGGTGGTGGCTAGCTATCTGGCGGGCGCGATCGAGGTGGCGCGCCTGCACGAACAGTTGCGGGAGGCCGCAACCACGGACTCGCTGACCGGGCTACCGAACCGCAGAACGCTACTTGAACGCCTGACCGGCGAGATCGGACGCTGCCGCCGCACCACCAGGCCGTGCAGCATCGCCCTGCTTGATCTCGATGGGTTCAAGACTATCAACGATACGTTCGGGCACAACGCGGGGGATACGGCGCTGGCCTCCTTTGGTCGCGCCTTGCACGAGTCCATTCGACTGTCCGACCTGGCCGCTCGGTACGGCGGCGACGAGTTCGTCCTGTTAATGCCCGAGACGTCCGCGGAGCAGGCGGAGGCCCTGGTCACCCGGCTGCGCGCGGCGGAGATCCTGCCCGCGCATCATCACCTGGCGTTGTGCTGGGGCACCGCGACGTGGCCGGTGGACGGAGATACCGCAGACCAGCTCTTGCAGGCGGCCGACACCCGCCTGTACGCGATGAAGCGGCGGTCGCTGTCGCCCAAGACACCCACCGCGTAGTCGCCGGGGCCCCGCCGGCGGGCGCGCACGCGACGCGGTAACGTAGCCGGTGGACCAAGGGTCGTCGGCAGCGCGGACGGCCGGGTGTTCATCGAGATCTTCGTGCTGCCAGCGGTGTCACCAACACCCTGGGTCTGCCTCCCTGATCGGCCCTCGCCAATCCCCAACGCCGCCGCCGCGAGAATGGAGTTCGCGATCGGCTGGACACGACCGCGCGGCGCCGAGCTCAGCGCCCGACCCAGCGCGGCGGCCGACGCTCGCGGAACGACGCGATCCCCTCCCGGCAGTCGGCAGTCTCGTACAGCTGCCGCTGCAGCCGGCCCTCGAGTTCGAACCCCTCCTCCGGCCCGCGCGCCAAGCCTTCTCGGATCGCCTGTTTCGCGGCGCGCACGGCCAGCGGCGCATTGGCCGCGATCACCCGCGCGACCTCTGTCACGGCCGACAAGAGTCGATCCGCCGGAACGACCGCGTCGACCAACCCGATCCGATAGGCTTCCTGCGCCGTAATGCGCCCGCCGGTCAGAATGATCGCCATTGCGCGCGAGGGTCCCACGAGGCGCGGCAATCGCTGGGTCGCGCCGGCCGCCGGAATGATGCCGCGGGTCACCTCGGGACACCCGAGCACGGTTGCCTCGGTGGCCCACCGCAGGTCGCATCCCAACGCCAGTTCGCAGCCGCCGCCGAGCGCCAACCCGTTGATAGCCGCGATCGTCGGCACCGAGAGCCGCTCGAGCGCGTGCGGAAGTTGCACGATACTGCGGTTGTGGGCCCAGAGCGCCTCGAGCGTCGCGCCCTCCCGCTCCTTGAGGTCGGCGCCAGCGCAGAACGCACGGCCCGCCCCCGTGAGGATCAATGCCCGAGCACCCGGATCCTGCGCGACGCGTGCGATCGCGTCCGCGGTCTCGCGACACAGGACCGTGCTCAGCGCGTTCAGCACGTCCGGCCGGTGCAGCGTCAGTGTGAAGATGCCATCCTGGCCGTCGAGCGTCACGATCGCCTCGGTCATGGGCCGTCCCCCCTTCATCCGCTCCACGCGGTGCGCCGGCGCTCCGCCAGCGCGCGCAGCGACTCTGACACGACGCTCACCAAGCGGTCCACGTCCTCGTCGGAGACGACGAGGGGCGGGGCGACGATCACGGGATTGTCGACGAAGCACAGCACGCCGCGCCCTCGCAGATCCGCGTCCAGGCGGCGCAACAACCGCGCCGTCAGACGCGCCGGCGCGCGCGTCGCTGGATCGTCGACCAACTCCACCGCGGCCATGAGCCCGATGCCGCGTACCTCGCCCACGAGAGGACACCCCGAGAGGGCATCGCGGAGGCCGTCGAGCAAGCGGCGCCCCAGGCGCCCGGCGCGCTCCGCCAAGGCCTCGTCCTCGACGATGCGCAGGCACGCGAGCGCCGCCGCACACGCGGCCGGGTGGCCGCTGTAGGTGAACCCGTGAGGCACGAGCCGAGTCGCGAGACGCTCGGCGACGCGTCGGCGCATCATCACCGCCGCGAGCGACTGATATCCCCCGGTCATGGCCTTCCCCACGATCAGCAAATCCGGAACCAGCCCCCAATGGTCGCACGCGAACCAGCGGCCGGTCCGCCCGAACCCCGTCACCACCTCATCGGCCACGAGCAGCACGCCGTACCGATCGCAGAGCGCGCGCACGCTCGGCCAGTACGCGTCCGGGGGAACGATGACGCCGCCCGGTCCCGGGACCGGCTCCGCGAAGATCGCGGCGACGCGGTCGGGGCCGGCCTCAATGATCGCGTCCTCCAGCGCTCCCGCGCACGCGAGCGTGCAGGCCGACGCGTCCGCGCAGTAGGGACAGCGGTACCGATACGGCGTCGGCGCAAACCGGATGCCGCGGACGCCGGGACCGATGCCCCGCAGCAACCCGCGATCGGGGTCGCTGAGCGAGATACCGGCGTACGTGCTGCCGTGCGCCGAGTACTCGCGGCTGATCACAATGCGCCGCCGACGGTCTCCGCCCGCATAGTGAAACAACCTGGCGAGTTTGAGCGCTGTGTCCACCGCTTCGGAGCCGGTCGGCACGAGCGCCACGCTCTCGAGATCGCCGGGCGCGAGCGCGCCGAGACGGACGGCGAGCTCCGCCGCCACCGGCGACGCCACGTCGGTGAGCGGCGCAAACGAGAGCGTGCGGAGTTGAGCGTCCACCGCGGCGATGACATCGTCGCGGCCGTACCCCACCAGCACCGCCCACAGGCCGGAGCGCGCATCAAGGTAGTCGCGCCCCCGCGAATCCCACACGTGGCTGCCCTGGCCTCGCACGAGAAGCAGCGGGCCACCGGCGCGGGCCAGCGCCGCCTGGGTCTGCCCCTGATGCCACAAAGACGGCGCACGCAGGACGGGCGGACGTGAACGCGTCATGGCGCCAGATTTCTCTGCCGGAGCGGGGCGATCCCGTCTCGGTCTCGACGGTCGCGTGGGGCAGGAAGCCCCACGACCCCGCCGAAGCAACCTGCGCGCGTATCGGGGCCGGCCGCCCCGGCCATCCACGCCCGTGCGCGCGCCTCGGCCGGACGGCGTTACGGGCACGCGCGAGAAGCGAACTCGGCGGGAACCAGGCACGCGCCCCCGGACGGGACGGCGGCCCGCCAGGGAGCATGTGCGCATGGGAGTGGAGCAGGAGATCGAGATCGCCTGCGACGTCCTCGTTGTGGGCGCCGGCCTTGGCGGGTGCGCAGCGGCCCTGCGCGCGGTCCGGCTCGGGCGGCGGGTGTGCCTCATCGAAGAGACGGGGTGGCCGGGCGGTCAGATCAGCACGCAGGGCGTCTCGTCGCTCGACGAACACCGTTACATCGAAACGTTCGGCGGGACCGGCTCGTACTATGCGCTGCGTGAGGCGATCCGCAGTTACTACCGCTCGCAGTACGCGCTCACCTCCGCGGCTGCGGCCGCTCCGCAACTCAACCCCGGCAACGCGTGGGTCAGCCGGCTGTCGTTCGAACCCCGCGCCGGCGCCGCGGTGCTCGAGGCGATGATGGCCGGCCCGCACGAGACCGGCGAGCTCCAGGTCTTCTACCACACGCGCGCGGTCGCCGCGGAAGTCTACGACGGACAGGTCGCGTCCGTCCTCACGCGGCACCGCGAGAACGGAACATTCATCCGGTTCCGGGCGGCGTTCGTCCTCGACGCCACGGATCTGGGCGACGTGCTCGTCTACACGGCGACGGCGTATGCGCTCGGGCAGGAATCGCGGGCGGAGACCGGAGAGCCATCGGCGCCCGACGTACCGAACCCGGCCTGCCTCCAGAACTTCACCTTCCCGATCGCCGTGGAGTACTGTCCTGGGGAAGACCACACGATCCCCAAACCCGAGGGGTACGAGCAGAATCGCGACGCCCAGCCCTACACGTTCGTCTATCGTCCGTGGCTGACCGGCACGCCCCCGTACAAGATGTTCGCAACGGCCCAGGGGACCGGGGGTCCGTTCTGGACGTACCGGCGCGCGCTGGACGCGCGCAACTTCAACGACCCGCGGGTTCCCCGCGACGTCAGCATCCTGAACTGGACGGGGAACGACTTTCGCGGAGGCACCGTCGTCGACCGGGCGGCCGACGAACAAGCGACGCGGTACCGGCAGGCGCGGTTGTTGAGCCTGGGTTTCCTGTACTGGCTCCAGACCGAAGCGCCCCGGGACGAAGGCGGCACCGGGTACCCCGAGCTTCGTCTCCGGCCGGACGTGATGGGCAGCGCAGACGGCCTGTCGCAGGTCCCGTACGTGCGCGAGGGACGGCGCCTGCGGGCGCGTTCTACGATCGTCGAACGGGACATCGCGGCGCACGCACACCCCGAATCGCGCGCTGCACGCTTCGACGACGCGGTGGGAATCGCGTTCTATCCGATCGACCTCCACGGGTGCGGCGATCGGACGACCGACATCGACACCAAACCGTTCCAGATCCCGCTCGGCGCGCTGGTGCCAGCCCGAACGTCGAACCTCCTCCCGGCCGCCAAGAACATCGGCACGACCCACATCACGAACGGCGCGTACCGGCTCCATCCCGCGG
>DATGJN010000048.1 GCA_035295165.1 bacterium | reverse complement strand
ACGAAGTCCCCCCACGGCAGATCGAGGCGCTCGTGCAGTCGCTGGCTGTGCCGCAGGCGGAGGCCATCAGCATCGTGTGCACCAACTTCCCGGCGGCACCGCTGGTCGAGCGGCTCGAGGAGCGCACGCATCTGCCGATCTTCGACAGCACCATCCTCGGCGTGTGGAACGGGCTCGAGCTCGTCGGAGCGCAACGACCGGTCCACGGGTGGGGGCGCCTCATGGCCGGAGAGGCGATGCGTAGGAAACCCGCGGTATGATCGGCACCAAATAATTGGCCACGTGCCCGTCCGGGAGGTTCGACCGTGTACAGGATCGCGATCGGCGAGATCAGCCACGAGACGAACACGTTCTGTCCGCCGACGACGCTGGAGATGTTCCGGCAGCGCGTCTGGTGCCGCGGCGACGAGATTCTTACGCAGTTCCGGGGCACGCGCACTTACCTGGGAGGAATGATCGAGGCCGGGGAGCGCCTCGGAATCGAGCTCGTCCCGACCTTCGCCGCCAGCACCGAACCCTGGGGCACAATCACTCGGGAGGCGTACGACGCGATGGCGCGCGAACTCCTCGGGGGGCTGCGGGCCGCGATGCCGCTCGACGCCATCTGCCTGGGCTTGCACGGCGCGGGCGTGGCCGAAGGCATCGACGACCTTGAGAGCGCTGTGCTCGAAGCCGTGCGCGACGTCGTCGGTGCGCGGCTCCCGATCGCCGCCACGCTCGATCTCCACGGCAACATCACCCCTCGGACGGCCGAGCTGGCAACGGGGTTGTTTGGTGTGCACGAGTACCCCCACGTGGACGCCTATGAGCGAGGGCAGGAGGCGATGGCGTTTCTCCTCAGGGTGTTGCGGGGCGAGATCCAACCGGAGATGACCGTCGAGGTCGTGCCGCTCCTGATCCCCGCCTCCCCGTCTCGCCTGGAACCTGCGAGCACCATCAATGCCTTCTGCCATCGGTGGGAGCGCGAGCCCGGCATGATCGACTGCGCGTTCATGCACGGGTTCTCCCAAACCGATATTCCGGAGATGGGCGCCACGGTCATCGCCCTCGCGGAGCGCGACCGATCGCTTGCCCAGCGAGCCGCCCGGGCCGTCGCGCAAGAGATCTGGGTCCGGCGCGAGACCTTTCAGAAGAAATTTCCGGCGCCCGCAGAGGCGGTGGTGGAGGCGCGCCGACTGGCCGAGTCGGGCGGGCCGGTGGTCATCAACGAGATCAGCGACAACCCCGGGGGCGGCGCGCCGGGGGATGGCACGCACCTGCTTCGGGCGATGCTCGACGCCGGATTGACCGACAGCGCGTTCGGGACGCTCTACGATCCCGGGGCGGCTGAGGCGGCCCACGCCGCCGGCGTCGGCGCCACGATCCGGGTGCGCCTCGGCGGCCATTTCGACCGGCTGCACGGCGATCCTCTCGACGTCAACGTCTACGTGAAGTGTCTCACGGACGGGAAGTTCCGATTGTCCACCCCTATGGGGCGGGGACAGGCGGTCGACCTCGGCAAGATGGCGCGATTGGTCTGCCGCGGCGTCGACATCGTGGTTGCGAGTGGTCGCACACAGGTGCTCGATCCGCAGCCATTTGCGTTGCACGGCATCAACGTGTCGGGATGCCGCGTCGTGGGGCTCAAGTCGAGTGCGCACTTCCGCGCGGGGTTCGACGGCATCGCGACGCACATCGTGAGCACCGATCCGCCCGGGCTCAGCACGTCCAACCTCTCGAGTTTTCCCTACAGACGTGTCCGGCGGCCGATCTATCCGCTGGACCAGGACACGAAGTATTGACTCCCCGGATCGAGCCCGCTTCGACCGCACGCTCGAGCGGGCATGACGCGCCGCCTCATCGCGGAACCCTCCTTCTCGTCTGGCCAAATCAACCCTGGGGCACAAGTTGGGCGGACCGAAAATTCGGGGTGATTCTCGTCGGCTGGAGTATGTCGGCCAAACTGGGAGACCTGCCATGGGCAGCACGTCTTGGGCTCGTCGTGGAGTGAGCGCAGCGTTCTCGATCGCATTCGCGCTGAGCGTGAGTGTCTACGCCGGCCCTGCCGCTCGCGCGTTTACCTGCCAAGATGCCATCTATAACAGCGGGATCGCATACACTGGTGCGTCGGTGGTGATCGTCGCCTCGCCCATGCGTTCCGACGGCGGCGACCTCTTCTACTGGTGGCAGAGAGTCGGCACTGGAACCTGGCACAAGGAGCTGGTCGCATCAGGCAACGATTGTCCTAACAGTGCGAGCGGGTGGACACCTGTGACGCCGACCGGTTATCAATCAAACGCGATCGCATGGACGGGTGATTCAGTCGTCATTGCCGCCAGGGACCAAAGGAACGGCGGCATCTACTACTGGTGGCAGCCGAAGGGCGGCACCACCTGGAACCAACAGACGGTGGCCACGGGTCCCTCTGGCTGCTGTTCCTTCGGCGGCGGGACGCCGCCCTTCACTTACCTCGTAGGCTACTCCGTGCCGAGTATCGCGTGGACCGGCAGATCCGTCGTCATCGCCGCGATCGACAAGAACGGGCTGCACTACTGGTTTCAGGAGAAAGGCCGCACGACTTGGTACGAACAGCTGGTCTCGCCCCAAGATGGGAGCACCCACCCGACCCAGCCATCGATCGCTTGGACTGGAACGTCAGTCATCATCGCCGACGCATGCAACGTGGGTCTCTGCTACTACTGGCAGCAGGCCGGGACAGCGACCTGGCACCGCCAGGTCGTGGACAAAGGCGCGTCCGAACCTTCGATCGCCTGGACGGGCAGCGCGGTCGTCATCGCCGGAATTCAGGGCCCCGGCAACCTCGTCTACTGGTGGCAAGCCGTGGGGACCGCAGCGTGGCACAAACAGCAGGTGAACGCCAACGGTGCCCGGGAATTCAGTACCCCATCGGTCGCGTGGGCCCACGGCAACCCGGTCATCGTTGCTGCGGACAATACCCTTAACAATCCATACGATCCAACGTACTTGGACTACTGGTGGCAGTCGGGCAGTAACACTGGTTCGTGGAATCTACAGCACCCGGACGGAGGAAGCGGCAACTACAGTGGGTGGACCGATCCGCGCTCGATCGCGTTGGCCGGCGGCTCGGTCGTCATCACCACCACCGACGCGTGCGGTGACGTCGACTATTGGTGGCAACAGGTTGGCAGTCCGCAATGGCACGAACAAAGGGTCTCCACCAATACCGGGTGGGCACCTGGCACTCCTGGTTGTGGGTGAGCAGCGACGGCACCGAGCGAGTGCGTCCCCTGAGTCAAATGGTAGACTCACTGGCCAACCGCGGGCCCGAGTTCCTGGGAATCGGACGGCCTACCGGGAAGCCCTGTCATCGCTAACCTCCGAATCGCTCGAATCGGTACGCCAGCTCCGGGCCCCCTTTCCCCTCGTACGCGAGTTGTGCGACGAGGAGCGCAAATGGCTCGGTGTACCGGGCAATCCGTAGGGGGCCAGCGTCCACCGGATCGAAACCCACGTCGCGGATTAGCGCAGCGGCCGTTCGTTTGCCGCGCGCGTCATCACCGCAGTACACTAGGCTCGGTTGCGTGCTCTTGCCTCGGGCCTCGAACACGCTGAAGAGCACCTCACTCGGCACGGTACCGAAGGCGGCGACGACTCGAGCTTTTGGAACTCTCTCTGCGAGCTCCTCCGCACCTGAGGACGTGTGCGCGACGACGAGTTTTGTATTTCCTGCATTCATTGGGAGCGAGCAGCTTACGATGGCCTTGCCCGACAAGTCGCCTGCCTGTCTTAACACGTCGGGCACTCGGGACCAGTGCACGGCAAGCAAAACGGCGTCCGCTTCCTGTACGGCGTCACCCGGCGTGCCCGCCCGCGCGTTCCGCCCGGCTTCCCGTACGAGTCCCTCCAGCTTCTTGCGAGTACGCGCGTAGCTGAAGACTACGTCATGCCCGGCACGCGCGAAGAGCGTCCCGAGCTTGCCCCCCATGAGCCCCGAGCCGAGAATTCCAACTCGCATGCTGCTCCTCCTCATCGCGGTGCGCGCGAGCCACGTGGGCGAAGACGCGCTGTTCGAAACGCGCCGCCCTCAGCGGCGCATGGTCTCTCTTGGTGCGGTAGAGCGCTGCCGTCTCATGGACGGGGGTACGACTCAGGGAATCAGCGTGTCGTGACCTCCACCAACATACGGAACCTCTCCACGTCCTGCGCAGATACGTCTGGCCTGTTGCGATAGTCTAGGGCTTACTGTGGTCGGTCGTGAGGGACTCGAACCCCCGGCGCCTAGGCTAAAATCCCCCGTTCTCACCCTCGTCTCGCTAGAGCTTTGTCTCGCTAGCGTTTGCCGACGGTGACGGCCGGGTTCGCGTAGCCGCACTCCTTTCCTCCCATATACGCTAGGGCGCGCTTTCCTCCAGATGGTGCGGAGATCCTTTAGGGTGGGCGAGAAGAATCGCTTCCTGACCGCCTCCCACCAACTGACAAAAGGTTCCACATGGCAGCAGTAGCAACCGTGGCACCGAAGCCGGAGGGCGGATCAAGGCGCGAAGAGCGACGCTCCATAGCGCAGCACTGACTGCATTGCCGCTGGAAACACGTCAGGTTCGTAGATCTCGACATAGTTCACATGCCGACCGGCACTGTTTCGCTCCATCGCTAAGTCGATGGACCTTCTCAAAGCCAGAGGGGGATTACCCGGAGCACCCATCTTGCGGCTTCCGATGGCGCCTTCCATACCACCACCCATCTGAAACCCGGTGATGATGCGTCCGTTATAACCAATGATGAATTCATCGTAGGCTTGCGAGTTGGAGCCGTGAGGATAGGGATCCGGACCCGCGTGGACAGCGTTCATCTCGAGCGCAAATCGCGGTCCCAGGAGAGTAATTGCCTCGTTCACAATCTCTTGCCTGGCACGCGAAGCTCCGATGCGATCGATCTTACCCTGGTCGTTGATATCAAGAATATCGACCTCACGTCCTACCGATAGGGAAACGTACTGATTGGGAAAATCGGCGGCGAAAACCCGAAAGGTCTGCCGCCACGCCGCTACGTACTTGGACGGCGTATACCCCTGAGTCTGAAATTTCCTGAGATCCTGCGGTGACCTTGGCAACGTGGTTTCGTCAAAGACCGATGTTGGCCCGTCAGCTGCCATCACTCGAAAAGCAGGCGATGCTCCGTATCTGTCGTTCAATAGTTTCAGGAATGCGAACCAGCGGTTAAGGTAGACGCGATCCCAGGGCATCGGAAGGGTCATCACGGTGCCTGCGCCGGGCCCATATTGAATGGGAAACCGGTCGGTCCGTACGCCGTCCAGGGCCCAGGCGGGCGAAAAGAAGCCGGGGAAGACGAAGAGTTGTACCCATTTGTGCGATGAGTCAGCAGCAGCGAACAGTGCATCCAGCTTCGACCAATCCGGCTTTCCTGCGACCGGCTCGACGTCGCTCCAGTGGATCTGCAAGGCGACGCCGCTAATGTAGGGATTACTTAAAGCCCGTAGATCTAGCGAAGCATCTGGCACGTCCTTTATGACTGCAACGAGTCCGTTCGGTGCCGGGCCGTAGGACGTCAGCGTATGTTGCACGGTTACAGCAGCCGGTTTGCTCGGTGACGCGGCCATCGCAGCGCCGGAGAGCAGAAGCGTAAACGCGAGAAGCGACGCAAGAAACCTGGTTATGAGCCATACCTCCATCATCAGGTTCTGCGCGGTCAACGCGACGACATCTTCCCGGCCCATAGCGCCTCGATTCGAGCTCGTTGGGCGAGAGGCACCAAATCCACTAGAATGAAGTGGTGAGTGCAAGTCCGCTGCGAAGTTCCTAGGTGACACATGATATAGTGCCCAGCGCCTCTCTTCGCCAGCGCGGCAGTTGCATCCCACTTACGACTCTCCTCGGACGATACTTCTCACTACTCCAGCGCCACTTGGCGAACCCCTCGCGGCCGATCCTGCATCCGCCACATTCCCCTGCCCCTCAAGAACGGCCGGGCACGCGCCACCGCACGGCGTGTCCCGGTGCCCCGCGGATCCGGCCGCACTGGTACTGGAGCACTATCGCGTGCTTGCCGCAGCCTACCAGGACGCAGGATATCCATCGCAGAAGAATGGCGCCGGGTTGCTCACAACGAATGTGGCGGTTCTTGATCGACGTTCACCTTGGCGCGGCGTCGCGTCCGAGTGGAGGTCATCTTTGCGCATCACAACTCCCATTTAGGAGCGCGAAATAGTACTCATGACGATATCTCTCTCGACTCGCCTTGATTCCTGTCTCAAAGCCCTGCCGCGCACGTACTCAGGGCCGGGCGGTGCGTGTGCCGTTCTGTGCGCGGGTGAGGTGCTGGCCCGCCACACGTGGGGCTGGGCGAATGCCGAACGGCGCATCTCCTTCACGCCCCGCACACTATTCCGCATGTGTTCCATTACCAAGCAGTTCACCTGTGCGCTGCTGCTTGATGTGTTCCCCGATCCGTCCGTGCTGGATGGTGACGTACGCGCCCGCCTGCCGCTGCTGGAGGAGCCGGCACCGAGCGCACTGCACCTATGCCACAATCAGTCAGGCCTGCGTGACTACTGGGCGCTAGCCATGCTACACGGTGCGCCCCCAGAGGCGCCGTTCGGCGACACCGAAGCCACCCGCGTGATCGTCGGCGCGCGGACGCTGCACTTTGCCCCGGGCACCCGTTACTCCTACGCCAACCAGAACTTCCGCATCCTGTCTGACATCCTCGAAGAACACACCGGCCGCAGCTTTGCAGAGCTGCTGCGTAGCCGCATCTTCGAGCGCGCCGGCATGAACAGTGCGTTGCTTCTTGCCGACACCCGCGCCACACCGGATGGGACGGAGGGCTACGAGGGCACGCCGGCGACTGGTTTCCGTGCTGCGGAGAACCGTATCTTCTGGAGCGGCGATGCCGGTCTTGGCGCTTGCCTCGACGACATGATCGCCTGGGAGCGCCACGTAGACGCCACCCGCGACGACGCACAGGCGCTGTACAATCGGCTCTCCGTCCCGGTCAGCTTCGCCGACGGCACTTCCGCCGCCTACGGGTTTGGCCTGAATCGAGCAATCGAGCTGGGTCGCCCGGTCACGGGCCACGGCGGCGCGTTGCGCGGCTGGCGGAGCCATCGCTTGTACGTACCTTCGGAGCGCGTCTCGGTCGTAGTCATGTTCAATCACCTCGCGGACGCGTATGAAGCCGCGGTAGACCTGCTCGCCGCGGTGCTGGGCGAAGACCGGCGGCCTCCTGCCGTCACTGTTCCGATGCCGGACTGGCTCGGCGCCTACACCGAGCCTGAGACTGGGCTCGCAGTGCGCATCGACGCGGAGGCAAACGGGCGGGTGCGCCTGCGTTACGGGCAGTCTCCGGAACGGCTCGACCTGCAGGCTGACGGCACCGCCACGTGCGCGACGGCGCGGTTGCGGCCCGATAACAGTAGGCTCTGGATGGACCGCCCGCAAGAGAACCAGAGCTCGCGCCTGTGCCCGCGCTACGGTGCACCGACCACGGATGTCGCCGGCCGCTACCGCTGTGAGGAGCTAGATGCCGAGCTGATCGTGGCGGATGCTGGGAGCGTGCTCTATGGTGGATTCTCCGGCTTCCTGGGCCAGGGGCGCATGGAGATGCTTGACCTGGTCGGCCCGGATATCTGGGCACTCCCTTGTCCGCGTGCGCTGGATCACAGACCGCCCGGTGACTGGACGCTGGCCTTCCGGCGCAACGGGGCGGGACGGGTAACCAGTGTCGAGGTCGGCTGCTGGTTAGCCCGCCACTTGCCATACCTTCGCATTGGGTGACACGCGGTCTTCACCACCTTACGGTCCGTGGCAGCGCTGTGGGCCTGGTCTTCGGCTTGAACACGCGCCGCGCCACTCTTCGTTGGCTGACTAGGGCAAGTTGAGCGATGCCGTCCTAGGCGCGCTGCCAGCCACTCTTCACGTGGTCCGGGTGGTGTGCTTTGGCATCGCTCTTGCCTCGCTCCTTCGGGTGTCCTTCGTCGTTCGTCCCGCTCTCGATCCCGGGTGGTCGAGATAGATTCTAGCGCCGGTGTCGAACGGTGGGAGCGACAAGTGTGACGGGATTCCGATGCACTCGCTGATCACGGCCCCGGCTCAGAAGGTCATCCTGGCCAAGAAGGAACGCGAGAAACACCGGTGCTGCCGCGTCTCGAACAAGTGGCTCCGCCAAACCCTGAGTTGCCTGGAGAACCCGACTAGGAAGGCGAGACGTGCGCTTCGGTCAGGGTCGACGTGGAGTCTCGCCGCCCCCACCATTCAGCAACGAGGTGCTCTCGCGCCGACGCAGCGTTATCGAATACTGAGAGTACCGTCTCAAGCGACAAGACGCTAAATGTGCGTCGGACCAGTGGCTCGGCGACCACGGCAAATGGCATCCCTTGAGCCCGGCAGTGTTGGTACGTCTGCATCAGAAGTTCGAGCCCGGCGCTATCAATGTAGCGAACCTTGGCCAGGTCCAGGAGTAGCGGGACCTCACGAGCAGAGAGGTGGTCGAGTAGGTCTTTCAAGAGGTGGACGTTGGTAAGATCGACCTCACCATAGGCGACAACGACGCTCATCTCACGGAGCTTGTGGACCTTCGTAGCCAGATCGTCGGGAACCCATCCCCCCGCCTGCACGGGCGTCATAGATACCCTCCTCTGGTCGCTCTGGTCAGGTTTGACTGGTCAAGGCTAGTCACAAGAGACTACGCCTGATGTACCCGCCTGGTTCGAGGCGCAAACACTTGCGAACACCTGTTCGGAATAACATACTGCCTGTAAAGCCCGAATCGGGCGGCACGCCGTGGCCGTCCACGAGAAGACCTCGCACGTCTCGACCCTATCTGCGTCTCACGCGACCGCGCTTCAGGACTCCGCGGTCGTGTTCTCCCAGTTCTTCTTCGATGCCATCACCGACCTGAAGCAAGGCGTGCCCTTCGAGGACACCTGGCTAACAGCGTATCTCCCCTCGCGATACCGCACATGCTATGACGAGACGTTCGGACGCCAGTTCCTCACTTGCCTGCTCACGGTCGGCGTCCGCGTGTGGGGCGACGAGCCCTACCGGCCAGCGTGTGTGGCCGAGCAGCTCGCGTTTCGGGCGCTGCTCGATTTCGCGCAAGCAACGCTCGAAGAGCGCGGTATCAAGCCTGACTTCGGGCCGACGTGGGAGCGGGCGTTCGACGATCTCGGCGCCTCTGCGCTGTTCGACGAGTCGCACGCCGTCGCGCCGCGGCTGGAATCCGGCGAGTGGTTCCGGCCCATCGAAGACGCGCAGATGCATCCGTCGATCCGGTTCCAGGATCGCGTGCCGACGCGGATCTCGTAAGTGTGCGGCCGCCTCGGTATCCACTTGATCCCTGGGCTCGTTGCACAGTTCTTCCGTGCCGGTTATGAGCCGGATCCGGGGATCGAACCGGCGTGGAACCTCGCGCCCAGCCAGAGCACGATGGTCGTCCTCCGTGAACCCGAGACAGGGGTGCGACGCTTGGAGTTGCTCCAATGGGGCTTCCTCCCGCGGTGGGCCAAGGATCCAATGCACACCCGGCGGCCAATCAATGCCCGCGGTGAGGCCGTAGCCGCCTCGGGGATGTTCCGAGACGCCTTCGCCAAGCGTCGCTGTCTTGTCCCTGCCGACAACTTCTACGAGTGGCAAACCGCCCCCGGCCAGAAGCAAACACAGCCCTATGCCATTGCCCGGGCAGACGGGAACCCGCTGGCCCTCGCCGGGCTGTGGGAGGCGTGGCACGATCCTGACAGGGACATCGACCTCCGCACCTTCGCGATCGTGACGACGGAAGCCAATGGAGCGATGTCCCGGATTCACAATCGCATGCCGGTAGCCCTCGAAGAGGCGGACTGGCCGGTGTGGCTGGGTGAAGAGGACGGCGACGCGAGAGACCTCCTACATCCCGCACGGGAGGGTGTTCTCCGAATGTGGCTTGTCAGCCGAAGGGTGAACAAGCCCGCGAACAACGATCCTGACCTCTTGGAGTCGTCGGACCACGCATGCCTGCTGGCCCTACGATGAACAAGGCGACGCCCCGGGCTTATCAATGCCGAGTCTCGCAAGCGCCCGTCGCCCGCGCAATTCAGTCGACGATGACGATGTTGCGAACTACTGCTCCTCGCGGAATTCAGCCTCGATCCGCCGATCCGGGACAAGCCAGATCAGGGCAACCGCCACGTACACCGCATCCGCAATCCACGACGCGACGAACGCAAACGGAATTGCGCATGCGTATAGGACGAGGGAAAGCTTGCCTTTGACGTCGGACCCGACCGCGTGCTGCAGCCGCGACACCTGTCCCTGCACGCGAATGATCGTCATCTGCAAAATCCAATAGGCAAACCCAGCGAGCAACAATACCGTCCCGTAGGCTGCTGTCGGCAGCGCGTCGGCCCAATACACACCCATCCAGCTCGTCATGAACGGGATCAGGGAGAGCCAGAACAACAAATGTAGGTTTGCCCACAACACCGTGCCGTTGATACGCTCAGTGGCGTGCAGCATGTGGTGGTGGTTATTCCAATAGATACCGAGCATGACGAAGCTGAGAACGTAGAATCCCAACGTCGGCATTGCCGCCCGGAGCGCGTGGAGATCCGTGCCGGCGGGCACTTTGAGTTCCAGCACCATGATCGTAATGAGAATGGCAATGACACCGTCGCTGAAGGCTTCGAGCCGTCCCCTGCTCACGGATCAATCACGGCGTGTGCGGTGCGTCATCGTGGTGGGCTTGTTGGCGGGGTGGTCTCGCGATTCCTCCGCGACGCCCGCGTTGGAACCGGCATCCACGTCGCTGCCCAGCAGATGACCGCGCTCGGACCGGGCGCCGACGTCACCTATGGATGGGACCTGAGTGTCCGGGGCAAGCGGTACTGCCTGTCCCCTGACGACGTGCAAAACATCACGAATAACAAGTTGTTCCTGTACGTCTTTGGCGAGACACGCTACCACGACATTTTCAATCGGCCGCGCAAGACGACCGGGCGTTTGCCAATCCGGAGCCCAGCGTCCCTGGCGCGAAAGTGCGGTACTCCAACGTGTGGAACCACGTCACTTAGCCGGACCCCGACCGCCTGTGCATTCCGTTACCTCTCGGAGGAAACGTTTCCCATACGCAACGCCTACTCAGCAACCTTCGGAAACCTTCCCGAGCGTTGTTCATCCAGCCACAGACTGACGCACGTTTCGTGGAAGGGGCCAATCGTTTCATTTGGTCCACCGGGTTCGCTGGTTTGGCGCGAGCGCTCCCCCTGGCCCGTGACGACATAGCGCCGGGATGGTTGCTCGATAACCCGCCCGCATCTAATGCAGACCCAGGGACTGAGGCACGCGGGTTCCCCGCCTAGCGGCTCCGAAGCCTCGTTCTCGTTGTTGCTCACCGCTCTCCTACCTGCCCGTATTGTAGTGAAGGATTCGTGTAGCGCATCAGTCGGTTTTCTGGTTTAGCGCATACTCGATGGCCTGCTCCAGCGTCATCGCCCCGGGCTCCATAGGGGGACGTTCGGCAGGTCGGCTGGACCCTCCTGGACCAGGATAGGGCTGAGTGAGAAATGCGTGCTTGATGTATTGCGAACACAGGTTCTGTACGCGCCACCCACGGTCCAGAGCCTTACCTTCTTGTTGTTTCTCGTCGAGAAAACGATGCGAAAGGATCTCCTTCTGAGACAGCCGAGGTAGTTTGCGTGTTCCGTAGCACCCTGCTAGAGGCACCACGCTACCCTAGGACGAGGGAGGAGCCCTCGCCGGTTTGTGGGACGTACTCCCCTTTCTCGACAGGGCCCGGCTCACGGTGGAGGTGGTGATACCGAGTTGTCGCGCTCTCCGTCGATATTTGAGGGGTGGAGCCGAACTTGCGGCCGTGTTGTTCGAGCTGTGGCAGGTCCGGCACGTCGGGCTCCACGCCGAACTCGAGGAGCAACTGTGCTCGTGGGTGCCGGGCGAGGGGGGAGTCGCCCGACCGCCTGGACGCCCTCGTGTGGGCGGTGACGTCGCGATGGTCACGCCGGGCCGCGTGTCGTTGTCCGAGAAACTCGCGGCCATGACGCCGGCGGAGCGCGCGCCCTCGGGGATCAGGGCCGAGTCCGCTCCGGCAGCCGCTCGACTACTCTACCTGCCTCATGCGCGAGTGGTTTCCCGCGCGGTCCCCCGACTGTGGACGTCCTCGGTTCTCTGCCTCACGGCGTCCCCGTCGCCTCGTTTCAATTCGCGGAACACGAGCGTCGAGACGATGGTCATGCCGCCCAGCACAAAGAAGGCCCGGTGGATGCCGTGAATGAATCCCGGGACGCTCGAACTGTGGCGATCGGGAATGAAAAACGCGGTGACCAACGACGCCGACGCCACGCCGAAACTGATGGCCATCTGCTGCATCGTGCTGGCGATGGAGTTCGCGGCGCTTGCCTGCTCCTCGGTGACGTCGGCGTACACAAGCGTGTTCATGCTCGTATACTGCAGCGACGTGAAAAATCCATAGCAGAACATCTCCGCCGCAATCGACCACACCGGCGTGGCCGGTCCGTAGTGCGCAAACAGCATGATCTGCAAGCCGATGAGCAGAGTGTTCACGACCAGCACGGCGCGGTACCCTAGGCGGGCCAAGATCGTCGGCATCGTGACCTTCAGGCTCATGGCGGCGATCGTCTGCGGCAGCATCATCAAGCCGGATTGAACCGGTGTGAACCCCAGCCCCACTTGATACAAGAGCGGGAAGAGGAACGGGATGCCGGCGATGCCGAGGCGGGTCACGAAGCCGCCGACTGTTGCCGCGCGAAACGTGCGGATTCGAAACAGCGCGAGCCGCAGCAACGGATACGGCCTTCTCGTGGAATGAAATCCGTAGCCCGCCAGCAGCGCGGCGGAGAGGACCAGCAGCCCCAGAATCGCACCCGCGTTGAGCGTGTGCTCGCCGAATACTTCGAGCACGTATGAAAGCAGCGCCACCCCCGATCCGAACAAGATCAGCCCGACGATATCGAGAGGGTCGCTGCGCTCCGCGCGATAGTCCGGCAGATGCCGGTAGACAAGATACAGGCCGGTCAGGCCGATCGGAATATTGACGAAGAAAATCAGCCGCCAGTGAAGGTATCCTACGATGAAACCGCCGACGGTTGGTCCCAGCATGGGACCGATCAGACTGGGGATGGCGACGAAGCTCATGGCGCGGACGAGCTCCGATTTGGCGAACGTCCGCACAATCGTCAGCCGGCCAACGGGCACCATCATGGCTCCGCCGCAACCCTGCAGAATGCGGCTCGCTACGAGGACCTGGATGCTCCCCGATATGCCGCAGAGGAGGGATCCCAGCGTGAAGAGGCCGATCGCGGAGGCGAACACCCGGCGTGTTCCAAACCGGTCCGCCATCCAGCCGCTGATAGGAATGAAAACCGCCAAACTCAGGGTGTAGCTTGCGAGCACCGATTTCATGCTGAGCGGCGCAACATGAAGCGACGCCGCGATGGTCGGCACCGCCGTGCCTAGAATCGTCGTGTCGAGCGACTCCATGAAAAACGCCACCGCGACCAGCCACGGCAGCAGCAACTTGCTGGAAGCGGACAGCGAGGATGGCGTCTCGGGGGCTGCGATCGGACTAGACGGGCTCACATTCGTCGGGCTCGGCCGCATCGCTCCTCGATTTCGTCAAGACCGATGTGGTTCACCTCTCCCGCTATTCCGGTGGTAACGACAGGGGCGACGAGAGCGACTGCATTCTCGACATTCTCCGCGGTTTCTAGACGAGCACGTCAAATTCGATCTGTGCGAAAGTCGGCAGGCGGGGGCCGGAGTATTATTGTGACTCTTGGCCCCCAAACCTGTTTGCGAAGCATCCGGCGCCTTTTTGGCACTACAATAGCGGATAATTGCCACGAGGAAAGAATGGGAGAAGCGAGAACTTCCCGCGCAGACGATTGGGGTTCTTGTCGGGCCGCAGGCTCTTTAGTGATGCATGGCGCAGCCCGTTCTCGAGGCGCTGCCGATACTCCACCTCCACGACAGGCGTGCGCGTCACCCGGTGTGGTGGCAGATCGGTGCGCAAGCGTCCCCAGTGATCGCGAAGTGTCGGTGTCGGAACAAACGGACAGCCCCGCTTGCCGGTGGCCCGTAACTCCTCGAGGATGACGCGTCGTGTCTCGGTGGGTAGCCCACGTCCCACGAGGCGGCACAGGCGAGCTTGCCCTTGCGATCGTACTGGCGCAGGATCAGTGTGCTCAGCCGGCTCGGGGCAGACGAGAGATAACCACCGATCACGAACTCCTCACGGCGACGAAACGGGATCTCTACCCAATCGGGCGTGTTTCCCTGGCCGGTACTCGCTGGAGAGCTTCTTGGCGACGACACCCTCAAATCCCAGACGCCGGTACTCGCGACAGACGAACATGCCCGTGGCGTGCGCCGGTATTCGGGTCTGAGCCAGGGCGTGGCTGGGCACGACAAACATACCAGCCCCCGCGGGCGGGCGTCTCCAACCTTGTTCGAGCTGACATCGTTGCGAAGGGGGCCGGCGAGTTGGTGCCGAGTTCGGCATCGGGGAATAGTGGGCGGGGCGAGTTTGTGGCTCTCGGGAAGATCCCCGAAGCGGCGGACGAAGATCTCCGACAGCAAGTCGTGCGCCTTGAGGCGCTAATCGCGTTGAGCCAGGAGCTTCGGTCTGCGAATTTGGTAGAGCTATACCCGATCGCGCCAAGGTACGCTAGGGATCTTCTGCACGCCGACTTCAGTGCGCTGACTTTGGCAGACGCAAAGCGCGAAACGCTCACCCGCGTCGCCGCTTCGGGCCATCTTGAAGAAGCTGCGGATGCGTCGCTCTCGCTCGCCGACAGTTTACCGGGATGGGTAGTTCGGACGGGCGTCATGTATCTGACAGAGGATGTTTTTCGAGAGCCGATCCCCATCAACATGTCCATCGGACTATACCGCGGATTCGGTCCTCTCGCGATCGTTCCCGTGCGATCCGAACAACAAGCGATAGGGGCGCTCACACTGGCTCGGAGGAAAACATCCGACCAAGTTTCATTTACAGACGCTGACTTACGGCTGTTGAAGGGGATTGCGGAGATGACTGGCACGGCTATCCGCCGCGCGTCATTGTACCAGGACCTTCAGCAAGCCTTCACACAGATGGTTTTGGCGATGGCCCAGGCGATCGAGTCTCGCGACTCTACAACTGGCGCCCACAGCGCCCGTCTCGCCACGCTCGCCACGGCGACGGCACACGACCTGGGTTGCCGCGATGACGAGATCGAGGAACTCCGCTGGGGAGCTCGCCTCCACGATATTGGAAAGATCGGCGTCCCGGACTACATCCTGCAAAAACCGGGGCCTCTTACCGACGAAGAGTGGGCAATCATGCGCAAGCATCCGGAGATTGGTGAAGAGATCCTTCGTCCGGTAGATCGAATGCGAACAGTTGCGCGGCTAGTGCGCCACCATCAGGAACGTTGGGACGGCACCGGCTATCCTGACGGACTGCGAGGAGAGGTAATCCCGTTGGGGGCCCGTATCCTGGCGGTCGTCGACGCCTACAGTGCGATCACCGACAATCGAGCGTATTCTGAAGGGCGCAGCGCCGAGCACGCCATCGCGGAGCTCCGCAGATGCGCCGGAACGCAATTCGATCCTCGAGTCGTCGATGTCTTTTGCCGCATCCTGAGAGAGGGGCCCATCAGCATCACGGAAGACAACCGAGTCGATCGGACTCCGGGGATTCAAGCGATGTCGTCGTCTGGAAAAGCCATCGTAAGGTCGCTGGCGCATGCCCGGAGGGCCAGCCGCACTGTCCCAGCGATGGTGGATGTGGTGAAACATTTGATGCGTCCTCCGGACCTCGCGACGGTCTTGGATGAGATCCTAGGTCAGATCCAGCGGATCTTTGACTATCCGATCTGCGCTGTATTCCTTGTCGATGAAAAGTCTCGCAGACTCTGCTTCAAGACGCACCGCGGGTTCGACGCTGAAAGGGTAGCCGCATTACGCGCGGGAGCAGGCGAGTTCGGGCTCCTGGCGTCTGTCGCGAAGCACGGACGTCCGTACTTCGCACCTGACGTGACGCGTGACCCACTGTACATCGCGAATGCGAGCGGAGTGCGGTCTATGGTTACGTATCCACTTGTGGCCGACGACCGCGTCATCGGGGTACTGGACGTCGAGAGTCCGATCGTTAATGCGTTCCCACTGGAGACGCGGGAGATGCTGGAGGCGTTCGCGGCACTCGCAGCGCTTGCAATTCAGCGGGCGGTTCGGGACGAGGCGTTGAGTCAACTTGCCTTGACTGACGGGCTTACCGGGCTCGCGAACCATCGCGCTCTATTCCAGGCGTTGGAGCGCGAAATCGCCCGGACCCGCCGGACTGGCGACCCCCTCACGCTAATCCTGATTGAGGTTGATAAGTTCAAGCAGATCAATGACCGACTTGGCCACCTGGCCGGCGATGCGATCGTGCAATCGGTTGCGGACATCCTGCGGGCGAACAGCCGCGAGATGGATCTTGCCTCACGGTTCGGAGGGGACGAGTTCGTGTTGCTCCTTCCAAACACTACGAAAACAGCAGCCGTCCAGATCGCTGAGCGGGTGAGACAACGTATTGAGGAGATCCCTGTGGCGGGGTCGCGACCGTTGCGGGTGACCGCAAGCGTCGGGCTAGCGGCGGCACCAGACGATGGTGGGACAGCGAGCGCGCTGGTACAGGCCGCCGATCAAGCGATGTACGAGGCAAAGCGGAGCGGAGGGAATAGGATTAACGTTGCGTAGTATGAGCCCCGGATGGCTGCACACCGTGATCTGTTTAGCCGAGCGTGGCGGGCGTGTTCAGGCAACTCGCGAATGTTTATTACGTTAGCCCCTCCAAGACGACGGCCCTCGGTGTTCTCTCTTGATCTAGTCGCGGAACGCGAAAAAGCATTCGTCACGTCTACGAGCTTGATTCGCCCTCGGCCAGTGGCGTTTCTCGGGAACCCATGGTTCGATTAGTTAGCGGGTATTGGCCTCGCGGTCGGGCCAGGTGTCGTCGCGGGCGGCGTCTGCATCACTGGTACCGTTACGGACGACGACTGCGGAACGGATGTTGCCGGTTGCAAACGGCCGACGTGATAGCCAATCATCAGTACGAGGCCGCCAAGAACTACGGCGCCGATCGCCCACATCCACCACCGAATGCCTGCCACCATCAACCCCCACCCTTCATTCTTGTTTGCGGATCCCGGTAGCCTCGCGATCATTTCTTTGCCCACCGTGACGCGGTGCTAGTCACACGCTCAACTTGCTCCGTCAAGAACGAGCGCCGTAATCGTACGGACAAGCCTTTGACTCAAACTCGTAGCCTGGGTAGCGAGATACGAGGTTATCGCGGGCGGGTCATGGGAGGATGCACCTAAGCGCGAGGACTGGATGCCCTCGAGTTTGTGACGGAGAGTGGCGAGGGGCCATGAACGCGGCAATTGCGATGTCTCCGAGCCCACCCTACCGAAGTCCGTAGGCCACGACCCTGTCGCCTGCGCCAATGTACACGCGCCCACCCACAACCGCGGGGGTGACAAAGCGCTCAGTGCGCCCGACCGCGTTCTGGGCGGCGGACTTGAAGAGCGTGTCCCCGGTGCGCGCGTCGAGCCCGTAGAGGACCGCGTCCTCCCCGGTATCCAGCACCCACACAACGCCGCCATCGGGACCGATCCCCGAGACCGACGGTGCGCCCGGATCACGCATCGACGCGCTGCACCATGCCACGTCCAGCCTTGGGGCACGAGATCCCGCCGCCGTTCCAAGCCTCAAGGCCGCGATGCCGCCGGTCCCCACGCAGGGCGCGGGCTGCCGGCCACGGCCCGGCACGAGGATCACCCGTCCCGCGCTTCCCCCGTCCCAGTAGGCTGCGGCAGAGAACACCTCGGGAACATTGCGTTCACAGGTGCCGAAGGCGCACCGACTGAACACGCCTTCTCGCCCGATCGCGGTGCCCCTACTCACCCCGCCCATGTTGTCTCGGTTGACGAGATAGGCGATACCTTGTTTGCCCGCGATGAAGACGAGGTGCGGCGTCGGCAGATCCGGCTGGTCGGGCACCACGAGCGGAGCCGATGCCCCCAGGCCGACGCCGGTCCCGTTCAGCGCTGTGACATTGCTGGGCGTGAAGAAGTCCCGGGATGCCCCGGAGAACCGCAACGTCGGCGACGTGGCGAGACGGATCACGCTGTCGCTCAGATCCGCCGGCCCCGCGGTGGCCGCGCCGGTCGCGGCGTACAGGTTCCCGCTGAGATCGGCCGCGATCCCACCGGCGGCCCAGATACCGCCCTGTCGACCCGCAGGCGTTGCGAATGACTGTTGTCTGCGAGGCGATGGCACGGGGACGGCGACGATCCACCCATGATAGTCACCGCATCCGCCCCGATACCCGCCAAACGGCACGTAGACGACGCCTCGTGTCAACAGCAAGGCGCCCCGTTGCTGTTCGACTCCACCGTGAAACGTGAACCCGGACGATGGCGGGGGCGCGATCGGCACCGGCCAGCCCGGCCGCGCCACGCCGCTCTTCAGATCGAGTGCGGCGGCAAGGTACGTCTTCGCACGTCCGCCGTCCGGCGTCGTCAGGCCGACGACGTAGAGCGTGCCGGCGCCCCGATCCAACACCGGCGTGCTCGTGATCCCGACCGGGTCGATGTCGCCGCACGGCAGCAGCGCGCCCGGCACCGGAGATCCAAGCGAGACCGGGCCCCACAGGCGTCCGCCGTCCGCGGCGTCGAACGCATAGATGAGGTCGCGCTCGGTCACCACGTACACGACGGTGCGGACGCGCCCCAGGACGGCCACCCCGGACACGACGAGTGGCTCCGCGTAGATCTCGCCATCCACCGGGGACACCCACAACGTTCCGAATCGACCGGTGCGCAGCGCGGCCGGAGTCAGCCTGTGCTCATCCTGCATCCAGCCCGTTCGCCCTGGGTCACCGTGGAACATGAGGATCGCCGGACCCTCCGCCGGAACGGCTGTGGCCGGGAGACCGAGTCCTGCGAAGAACACGACGGCCCAGAGGAAGAGGGCTGCAACTGCGGTCGGTGCGACGTGTTTCATCCTTGTGCGATTCGGGCGGGCGAGTCTCGAACCTGCCTTGGGCCACGGCCCGCGCCGCGCGCCACCGCGGAGACCCGGGGCGAGCCTGACCAGACGCGTGTTGATGCCGAGCACGGCACCGCTCTCGTCCCTCCTTGGCGACGATGATCTTCCTCGCGGTCTCGCTGAATCGGCTCACCTCTGCGGGTGAGAGCGCCTCCACCGGGCCGGTGACACCCTGCCGGCTCAACCAGGCCATCACCCGTGTTTTCGTGTCGCCTTTCGCGGATGACGCGCCCGCGATGAACGTCAAGAAATCGTCCACTTTCAGGTAGCCACCTTCAGCGGACCGCAAAGAAGCCGGGGAACTCAACGGGCGGACGTTTTTCTGATTCAGCACCAGCGTTCATGCGTCACGGGTTCCCGCTGTTCGGTGATGGATTCCTGCCGAACGAACACACTCTCGGGGGGCCATCCAACGCACCACCGTAGCAGATGCGGTTACAAGGTCCCGACCACCGCGCAAAACACCGCAACCACTTTGGGATCGAACTGGCTGCCAGCGCACCGGCGGATCTCCTCGACCGCGTCCGCGTGGGTGCGTGCCGGTTTGTACGGACGGGCCTCGGTAATCGCCCCGTAAGCGTCGACGACCGCCAGAATACGCGCGCCCAGGGGAATCGCCTCGCCGTGGAGCCCATCGGGGTAGCCGCTGCCGTCCCAACGCTCCTGGTGATGGCGGACGAGAGTTGCCACCCCGCGCATTCGTTCCGCCGACGCCAAGATCTCTTCTCCGAGCACGGGGTGCTGGCGCATCATCGTCCACTCTTTGGCGTCAAGTGGATCAGCCTGCCCTATAAAGGAAATATAGTCCGGACCGAGCCGCGTATAAGCGACAGCGGTGGTTCCGACGCCAGCAACGATGGCGGAGTGGCCAGGAGGCGACGATCAGTTTGGGCAGGCGCAAGTTACGCGTGGCGCCACAGTCGATTGCCGGGGACGGGATTGGCGCCGATCTGTGGCTCGGGTTCGGCATTCTGACCCTCAATCTGGATCGAATGGTGGTGATCGATGCCAAGCGGTAGGCTCTTGAGAAAAAGATGACTCATTCCCGTAGTCCACCACCCGCTCCATGCCCGATCTGACGTTCGGCCCGTGTTTGTCATGGCAAACTGGATTGGCTCTTCAGGCTCCTGGCTTGCGGGGCTTCTGGCCCATCTCGTACGCGACCGCACCCGGCCGGGAGGCGAAATGCCGCCGCCCCCGCGGCCGCGCGCGGATCGACGTTAGCATCCCGCGCACCAGCTCGGCGTGGTTCAACGGATGCCACACGTGGCCGTCGAGCGGGCGACCGTATGTGAACGAGCCGGCGTAGTAAGGCGCCTCTGTGTTCTCGAGACACTCCTCAAGCGCATAGACCCCGAGATTGAGGAAGTAATCGTCCATATCGGCGCAAAACACGTGGATCTTCCCGACGAGATCCGGTCCGATCTCCGGCCAGTGTTCCTCGATGTAGCCGCGCAGGTCGTATCCGTTGTCGCGCCAATACTCGGCGACAACGTGGTCAATCTCGCCAGTGCGCTGGTCCCACAGGGGGCGGGGATACCCGTCGGCGCCCACCGGCCCGAATGTGGCGTGCCACACGTCGAGTTGCTCGCCCGATCGGCAATGCGTGCCCGACGCCGCCTCGAGCTGGCTCATTTGTCGGAGCGTGAGTTCGGGCTGGCCATCGGGTGAGCGGTAGAACACCCGCTCCGGAATAAGCCATTCCCGGTTGGGCGCCTGGTAGGCGTTCGGATCATCGTAGATGTTGACGAGGCCGTATCGCCGGAAGTCAACGGAATCGGGCGCGAACGCCCACGCGCCGCCGAAGAAGTCCGGGTGATAGACCTGCAGGGCGAGCGAGACCCAGCCGCCGGTCGAGCCGCCGGTGAGAAGGCGAAGCCGGGGCTCCCGCGCGATTCGGAACGTCTCCTCGAGCGTGGGGATGAGCTCGGTCATGATCGCATCGCCGTACGGACCGACGTTCGCCGAGTTCACGCAGTACGAGCTGTCGAAGTACGGGGTCGGGTGGAGCATCGTGACGATGACGGCCCGGGGAAAGTCATCCGACGTCCAAGCCTTGTAAAACTCATGTCCGTTCTCAAGGCCTCGGAGCTCGCGCATGTACCGCTGCTCCTCCGCCTCTTCAACCGGAGTTGGCGAGAACCCGAACGGTGCGCCGAGGTTAAAGTGCTCGTTGTTATAGATGACCGGATACCGCTCGTTGGGGTGCTCGTCGTAGCCTTTCGGCAGCAGCACGACTGCTCCGAGACGGATCGGCTGGCCCCAGAACTCGCTGAGCAGACGGCTCTCGAACCCGATCCGGCGGACATATTCCGTATCGGGAGGAACTGTAACTGCCGGAAACCGCGTCGAGAGCTTGAGTTCGACGTCGTACCCGGAATCGGGATCGAGGTGCACGCGTTCGACCGAGCTCACGAGGTTGCCTGGCGACGAGTTCCAGTGCTGGCCCTCCCACTGATCTAGGTGCGCCCAGATGGTATGGCCGTCCGATCGCACAAACCGCGTGTACACGTTGAGGACCGCCTGCACGTAGTAATCCCCGGCGGGAATATCGCGAATGCTGAGCGGCGGGTAACCCGGCGCCGATTCATCGAGGACGAATACCTGGTCAGGCTCGACCCGGTCGATGTCGACACCGAAGAACGGCGCGCTTGCCACCCAGGGACTGAAGTAGGGAACGCTCTTCTTGTACGTACCGAAAAAAGGCACGCGGTTCTTCCACGTGCCTGCCTGCCGACGCGGTTCGATGCCCTGCTCCGCGCCGCCCAGTGCGCCTGGTCCAGGGGCGACGACGTATGGTCGGTCCACGCTCTTCGTGATGACCACGAACGCGCGACCCGTGATCGGGGTCGATGAGATCGAGGACGGGAACGAGAGCGAAAAACGGGTCATCGACGGCTTGGTCACGTTCGTCTCCTGGATTTGCGTCGTGCCGCCGGGCGAGTCCCTAGCGGATAGCTTGCTTCGCGGATCACGCGAATGAGCGACAGGACCGCCGAACCTGCGAGCTTTCCCTCACACCGCCCCACCAGCCGCCTCGGGCGCTCTGGTCGGCTGATGACGAGGCGTCTCCTCCGCGAAATGGCAGGCGACCGTCCACCCGCCAGTCGCGCCCCGCAGGACCGGCTCGACCTGGCCGCAGATCTCCGGGTTGCCAAGGCGGGTCCGGAGCCAGCACCGGGTATGGAAGCTGCAGCCGGCGGGCGGACGATCGACGCCCGGGATTTCGCCTGACAGGACGATCCGGCGGCGTCGGCCGGCGCGGGGGTTGAGGACGGCGGAAAGGAGTGCGACCGTGTACGGGTGCGCCGGGTTAGCATACACCTCCTCCACGCTGCCCATTTCGACGATCCGGCCGAGGTACATGACCGCGACCCGGTCCGCGATGTGCCGGACGACGGCCAGATCGTGCGCGATGAACAAATAGGCAACGCCGAGCTCACCCTGCAAACGAATCAGGAGGTTGATCACCTGCGCCTGGATCGAGACGTCGAGCGAGCTCACTGGCTCATCGCAAACAATCAAATCCGGGTGGACAGCGATCGCCCGGGCGACCCCGATCCGCTGGCGCTGCCCACCGCTGAACTCGCGCGGGTATCGGCTCGCGAAAGCCGGGTCGAGGCCGACGAGTGATAGAAGCTCGCGAACTCTCGTGGGCCGCTCGCCGGGCGAGGCGAGCCCGTGGATGGCCAAGGGCTCAGCGAGAATGTCCCCCACGGTCTGACGCGGGTCCAGACTGCCAAAGGGATCCTGGAAGATCATCTGGAACTCACGACGCCTTCGGCGAAGATCCGATCCCACCAACTCACTCAGGACCTCCCCCTTGAAGCGGATCGTTCCAGATGTCACCGGCTGGACGCGGACGACCGCCCGTCCTATCGTCGTCTTGCCGGCGCCCGACTCGCCGACGAGTGCCATCGTGCTGCCGTGCCCGACCGTGAACGACACGTCGTCGACCGCCTTCGCCGACCCGACCCGACGGCGGAGGATGCCACGCCGCACGGGGAACCACACGCGGAGGCGCTCCACCTCGAGAAGCGGCGGCGTGGTACCTGCTGGCATCGGCGTTGCCGCCGACCGCTCGTCGCTCACGTCGCCTCCACCGTTTCCGCCGGTTTCACCCAACATGCAACCGTGTGCCGAGGCGCCACGGGCTCGAGGGGCGGATCGATCTCCGCGCACTCTTGGATCGCCCAGGCGCACCTGTCGCGGAACGGGCAACCGGTGATATCGACCGACAGATCGGGTGGCGCACCCTCGATTGCCGCCAGTTCCCGACGACGCAGGCCGTCAAGGGACGGTATAGAGCGCAACAACCCAATTGTGTACGGGTGTCGCGGAGCGCCGAGCACCTGTCTCGTCGGCCCCGTTTCCACGATCCGACCCGCGTACATGATCGCGATTCGGTCGGTCGTATCCGCGACGACTCCGAGGTCGTGGCTGATCAGGATGACCGCCATACCCAACTCGTGTCGGAGCCTGTTCAGCAAATCGAGGACCTGCGCTTGGATCGTCACGTCAAGCGCGGTGGTCGGCTCGTCGGCGACGATCAGATCCGGTCGGCACGACAGGGCCATCGCGATCATGACTCGCTGTCGCATGCCACCGCTGAAGTGGTGTGGGTAGTCGCTGAGGCGTCGTTCCGGGTCAGGGATCCCGACGAGCTCGAGCATCTCGATCGCTCGCCCGCATGCTTCATCGGCTGACAGCTCGAGGTGGAGACGAATCGCCTCAGTGAGCTGGCGACCGATCGTCATGACCGGGTTGAGGCTCGAGAGCGGGTTCTGGAACACCATCGAGATCCGCCCGCCCCGCAATGCCCGGAGTTCTGTATCTTGCATCCCCACGATGTCACGACCGGCGAAGAGTATGCTCCCGCGAACCACGCGGCTTATCCCAGCCGGGAGGAGTCCGAGCAATGCGAGCGAGCTGATTGTCTTGCCAGATCCTGACTCGCCAGCTATGCCCATCGCCTCACCCTTGTCGAGCGAGTACGAGAGGCCGCGGACGGCGTGGACAACGCCATGACGCTGACGCATGTCGACGGCGAGATCACGCACGGTCAGGAGTGGCTCACCGCCTTGAAGGCTCACCATCGGCCCCGGTCCAAGGCACCGGCGCCGTGAGCCTTTCGAGATCGCATGACGGGCGGCCGCGTCAAGCCAGCGAGAATCACGACCCGCGTCATGCCGGTCCGCCCGCTACATCGAGGGCATCGCGAAGCCCGTCGCCGAGGAGGTTGAATGAGAGAACGGCGAGAGTGATGGCGAGCCCGGGAAATATTGAGAGCCACGGCGCCTGGAGCAGGTAGGCGTTGCCCCCAGACAGGAGATTACCCCAACTCGGTTCGGGGAGCTGCACGCCGGCGCCAAGGAAGCTGAGGGCGGCCTCGGTAATAATCGCGCCGGGGATGGCGAGGGAGGCGAGCACGATGAGCGGGCCGGCGATGTTCGGGAGGATGTGCCGTACGACGATCATGACCTCGCTTTGCCCGATGGTCCGGGTGGCCGTGATGTATTCGAGGTTCATCACACCGATTACGGAGCCTCGTGTGACGCGAGCGAACTGGGGAACCATGAGCAGGCCGACGATCCAGATGACATTGATGAGGCTCGGACCGAGCAACGCCGCGACGGCGATCGCGAGCACGATCTGGGGGAACGCGAGGATGATGTCCATAGTCCGCATCGACAACTCATCGATCCAGCCACCGAAGAAGCCTGCCGCCGCACCGATTAGGACGCCTCCGACGGTCCCGATCGCCGTTGCGGCCAGGGCGACTAGCATCGATACCCGAGCCCCGTAGATCGTGCGAGAAAGGATGTCTCGCCCGAACTGATCGGTGCCGAACACGTGGCGGAGCGTCGGACCGCTCAGGCGATGCGCAAGGTCAAACTGGCTCCACGGATATGGCTCGATGAGCGGTGCGAACAGGCCGACGCTCAGGAACAGTGCGATGCCGGCAGTTCCAACGAGGGCGAGGCGATTGCGGCGGAGGCGGCCGAGCCATCCGTCGTCGGTCCATTCGAGCACGGCGTTCCCAGCGACCGCCACAGAGAGCGTCTGGTTGACGTTTGTGGAATGGTCACTCATAGCGAACGCGAGGATCGAGCACTCCGTACAGAAGATCGACGGCGAGATTCACGAGGACGACCAGCACTGCCACGAAGAGAACGGTACCGAGGACCATCGGGTAGTCACGTGCCGCGACGGCGCCTACCATGAGCAGGCCGAGGCCCGGTAGCGAGAAGACCGTCTCGGTAAGGACCGCTCCGGAGAGGAGGACCCCGACCTGGAGCCCAACGACCGTCACGAGCGGGATGAGTGAGTTCCCGAGCGCATGGCTGTAGTTCACCGCGAACGTGGAGAGCCCCTTCGCTTGCGCCGTTCGGATGTAGTCCTCACCGAGCACCTCCAGCATCGCGGCGCGGGTAAATCGGACGACGATCCCCGCGAACGAGGCGCCGAGTGTGACCGATGGGAGGACGAGCGCGATTGGGCCGTACTCGCTCACCGATCCACCTGGCGGGAAGACCGGGATACCAATCGCAAAGGCGAGAATGAGCAGGAACCCGAGCCAGAACACCGGGATCGATACGTCGATGATCGAAAACAGGCGACCCACATTGTCGATGATCCCGTCGCGCCGAGTCGCCGACACGACTCCGAGCGGCACGCCAATGACGAGCGACAAGAGGATGCTCGCGACGGTTAGCGCGAGCGTGGTGGGGAATCGCTGCGCGATGAGTTCGGCGACCGGCGCGTGAGCGTACAGTGAGGTCCCGAGATCCAGGCGCACGACGCGGTTGAGCCACAGAGCGTACTGGACGGGGAGCGGGGCGTTGAGACCGAGACTGCTTCGCAACCGCGCGGCAGTCTCGGCCGTCGCATGTATCCCGAGCTGAACCGTGACCGGGTCGCCGGGCGCGAGATGGATTAGAAGGAAGACTAGGATCGACAGCCCCAACAGCACAGGGACCACAAGGAGCATCCGCCTCGCGGCATAGGTCCACATCGGTCAGCGTCCCCGGTGCCTCCCGTCGCCCGGGTTGCCCAACCGCCTACTTCCCGTCGTTCACCCATACGTACTGGAGCGGGTACTCGAACGCCGCGAGTACATGGAAGTCCTGTACACGGTTCCGATATGCCATAACGTTGTTCTGCCATGGCAGACGCACAGTCAGGGCGTCCTTGTCGACCTGGGCAGAGATCTGCGCGAAGAGCGCCTTCGCCTTCGTCTTGTCGGTCTCTACTTTCGCCCGATCGATGAGGTTCTGCAGGGTCGAATCCTTGACACCGTCTGGAAGATTGACACCGCCGAAGTTGATGTAGCTGCCCGTGTCGTACGTTTGCCACACGATCGATGGGGTGTCGGCCCCGAACGTGTACCGCTCCAGCCCCGCCTGCCACGTGAGGTTGTGGGCGTCCTTCGTGAAGAACATCGGCGCGAGGAACGTCGCCTTGTCGAGGGGGGTCACCTTCACTTGGACACCGATCTGCTGGAGCTGTTGCTGGATGAGCGTCGCCTGATCGATGAAGTCTTGATTGTTGATGATCCGCAACTCGAACGAAAGCGGGCGGTTGGCGTCGTACCCTGCCTGGGCGAGCAGCTCCTTGGCCTTGTTGGGATCGTACGTGGGGGCTGGGTACGAGGCATCGTGGCCCCAGTGGAACGGCGGCAGGAGATCCGTCATCGGATCAGCGTAGCCGTACATTGCGACTCGGCCGATCTGGTTCCGGTCGATTGCGTAGGAAAGGGCCTGGCGCACCTTGAGATTGTTGAAGGGTGCGACGCGATTATTCCAGATGATCTCGGTCATGCTGCCAGAACCGTGCTTTGCGACTGTGATACCGGGTGCTTGCGAAAGACTCTGGAGGTCCTTGAACGGAACCTGAAAGAGGATGTCCGCGGCGCCCGCCTTGAGCTGGAGCACCTGAGCTTCAGGGTCCGGCGTCACCTTGAATATGATCTGGTGAAGGTATGGACGCGGGCTGTCCCAGTAGTTCGGATTCCGCTGGAGCGTGAGGTGATCGCCCTTGACCCACTCCGTCACTGTGAACGGGCCCGTCCCGACGACGGTCGTGTCGCAGTTCTGCCCGCACTGTGAGAGCCAGCCCTGGGGGATGATCCCCATGTCGGAGTTCAGCGACATGTACTCGAGGAAGTAGGGGTCGGGGTGCGAGAGGTCGATTTCGAACGTGTGGTCGTCGATGACCCTCGTGCCCTTGATCGGTCCCTCCGCGCCGTTGAAGTCGGAATTCTTGCCGAACGCGATTTGGTCGTACGTGTACTTCGCATCGGCCGCCGTGAATGGCGCTCCGTTACTGAACTTCACCCCCCGGCGAAGATGGAAGATGAACGTCGTCGGGTTCGGCGTATTCCAGCTTGTCGCGAGACAGGGCACGATGTCCCCGTCCCGACCGCTGCACACGAGCCGGTCGCGAATGAGCTCGGACACGTAGTTGTCGGCGATACCGCCGTCCTTCAGCGGGTTGATCGTACCCGGGTCGCCGACAATGGCGATGTTGATCGAGCCTCCCGACCGTGGGGAGTCCGCAGCGCTGGGCGATGCGGCGCCGCCGGCCGCGACAACGAACGCGAGAACGGCCGCCAGTCCGGCCAGTTGCCGGGGTCGAAGCTGGGAACTTGTGGACATCGGACGCCTCCTCCTGTTTACCAAAGTCCGCCAATTAGACCCTGTGCCGAAAGAGTGATCGCCAAGGCGGCGTGCACCGCGCCACAACGACCGGTCGAAGGCACGCTCAATCGATGCTCCACCCGCCATCGACAACCAGCGTGGAACCAGTCACAAAGCTGCCTCCGGGGCCAGCCAGATAGACGGCGGCTGGGGCGATCTCCTCGGGCTGCGCGAGCCGTTTGAGCGGCGTGCCGTCGAGCCTTCGCTGGCGGTCCGCAGGATCGCGCAGCGACTTCTCGGTCATCGGCGTGATGACCACCCCCGGACAGATTGAGTTCACGTTAATGTTCCGGGTGGCACAGTCAAGCGCCATTGCGCGCGTAAGCATCACGACGGCGCCCTTCGACGCGCAGTAGGCGGCGCGGCCTGGAGAGGCCACCAGCCCGGCGACCGATGCGACGTTGATGATGCGACCGCCCCCGCGCGCCGCCATATGGGGGATGACGGCTCGCGAGCATAGGAAGACGCTCTTGACGTTGACCGACATCACATGGTCCCACTCCTCCTCTGCGAGTTCCTCGACAGAGCCCAGGAAGCCGATCCCGGCGTTGTTCACCAGTACGTCGATCCGGCCGAACGTCTTCACCACGTCCTCGACCGCCTGACGGACCTGCCCGCTCACGGTCACATCGATCTCGTAGGCACGTGCCCGCTGTCCTGAGCGCTCGATCTCCGACGCGACGGCGGCACCGTTCCGAGCGTTACGATCGAAGACCGCAATGGCGCAACGGTCGGCTGCGAGCGCGATCGCGATGGCTCGACCGATTCCCGATCCCCCGCCAGTCACGATCGCGACTCTGCTGTCCTCTTGTGTCATGATCTCTCCTGCGAGCACCTCGCTCGGCTTGTTCAATCGACCGGCGGATGAATTGGCGCCACGAACACGACGACGTCGCCGCTGGCTGCGGCATGGTTGCCGCGGCGCGGGTACGCGAGGACGTACCCGTCGGTCGGACTCGCGATTTCTTCCACTGTATCCCCCCACGGATCCCGGATCAGCGCGACGATCTGGCCTTTCGTCACCCAGCTCCCAATCGGCGCCTGCGGGTGCACGAAGCCGCCATGGTCAGGGGTGACCCGCAGCTGCGGCCCGAGCAGCTCGTTGATGATTGGCAGGTCGCGCTGTGGCTCGGGCTCGCCCTCGATCATCTTGAGATGGCGGAGCACGTTGAGGACTCCCTTAACGCCTCCCGCGATGATAGGCGGGACCAGGTCATAGTTCGGCGTGAGCTCGACGGTCAGCGTCGGCTTGCCCTGAGCGAGCGCCATGTCGGCGAGCAATCCGACCAGCCGCTCCTCGAATCCGAAGCCCTGCCGTTTCGCCTCCGACAGCACGGTCGTGAACCCGAAGGCACGCGAGATTGCGACGCTTTCACGTGCGGCCTCCGACTCGTTCCAGCGAACGAAGTTGAAGAGGATCGAATCGCGAGAGTTGCAATGCAGATCGAGAACGTAGTCGGATTTCTCGACCGCGTACCGTGATATCGCTGCAACGAGCCGGTTGGTCAACGTCTCGGTCGGATCGCCCGGGAAGATCCTGTTGCCATTCAGCCCATCCTCGATGCTGTGGTATGTACTCGTGCGGAAGGCCAAGGGATTCTGGATCGGGATGGCGATGAGCCGTCCGGCAAGGGCCGACGCGTCCACTCGCTCGCGCATGATCTGGCGGATGACCTCCGCGCCAGATGGCTCGCCGCCGTGAATGAGCGCCCCCATGTAGACGGTAGGACCTTGACGCGCACCGTTCATGATAAGCACTGGCAACGCGAGTTCCGTGCCATCCTGCTGGTACCCAACCACGATTCGACCGCGGGCCGATTGGCCGGGCGGACAAGAAATATGGGCGACGCGAAGGTCGTCGGTCATTTCACACGACTCCATTTGAAATGGGCGCAACGGTCCTCGCCGCCTGCGACAGCGCAGGAGGCTTCACGAGGCGCCCTTGTGGAGCACGGGCGGGGCTCGATGATCGCCATCTGGTCCTCGACTTGAAGAGGTCAAGGCGTTGGATCGGCTCGAGCATCGTGTTTGTTGATTGCACACTCACCGCGGTTCATCCTCCTGAGCCGCCATCCCGGCCGAATCGGACTCGCAAAGGCCTTCGACCGTCCCGGACATCCTCAGGAGGAAACGATGCGCGCGTCGCGGCCCGCATTCTACAATCACGTATCGGTCGGCGGCGGCCGCAGGCGTCGACGGTACGGCAGGGGTTTGCGTGGCACGGGTGTCGTCGGCTTGACAGTGTTTTTGCCGCGGATGTATGCTCTGCCTTGGCTGAGAGTTTCTGACGAGTCGCTCGGGGAGGCCGCAAGGGGAAGAAGACGCTGAGGCATCCTTACGAGCGAGCGATCCGTTCCCCAGCGCCTCCTTCGCGAGTATCCCGTTAATCGCCCTCTAGCAGGCTACGGAAAAATCAGGTGCGAGCATGACCATGCCTCCGGAACCGCAATCAGTTCGCAGCGCGCGTCCGTCGGTTAGCGCGTCCGCGCCGGTGGCGCAAGGACCACGAGCAACGCGGGTATGTGCCTCACGC